>JAZOCQ010000049.1:0-14699 GCA_045596565.1 Acutalibacteraceae bacterium | reverse complement strand
TCCCCCGCGGCGCACTATGTATTTTTCCAGCGTCACCGTGGTACCTTTGCCCAGACGGGAATGCACCCGCACTTTATCACTAAAACTCTGCATCACCGAAAACCCCAGCCCCGAACGGTCCTCCCCACCGGTCGTGAACAGCGGCTCCATCGCTTGTTTGACATCCGCAATACCGCGTCCGCGGTCACGGATACGAATGACCACTCTGCCGTTTTCGTACAACCGTATTCCCATATAAATCATACCGAGTTCATCGGGGTATGCGTGCACAATACAGTTGGTCACCGCCTCGGAAACGGCGGTGCGGATATCCGCCAACTCATCGACGGCGGGGTCAAGCTGACTGATGAACGCCGCCGCCACGGCACGTGCAAACCCCTCGTTTGCCGAGCGGCTGATAAACGAAATACGTGTTTCATTGATTGCTTTCATGTGTATCCTCCTCAAAAATCCCGAGTTTTTCCAATCCCGCCATACGCAGCATACCCATCAATCGCGGTTGCACGCCGCGCACCCGCAACGCACCGCCCCTGCCGCGCATCAGTTTGTATCGTCCCATGAGCAGCCCGACCCCCGAACTGTCCATAAACTGTATACCGTCAAAATCCAGTATCAGCGTTTGCTCGTTTTGGCCGCTCACTGCACTATCAATTTGCTCGCGCAACCGTCCCGCCGCATGATGGTCCAGTTCACCGCGCAAAAACACGGTTAGTTCCTTTTGATTTGATTCCATTTTCAATTCCATATAAAACGTCCTTTCCAACACAAAAAAGGCTGTATCCCTTTTTCAAGGATACAGCCTTTTCTTTGCAAATTTTACATAATCCCGCCGTCGATTTCAGTCGGTTTGCAACAAGCAAACGGCGTGGGCGGCAATACCGTCTCCGTTGCCCGTAAACCCAAGACCTTCCTCGGTGGTGGCTTTGACACTCACACAGTCCACCGCCACGCCCATCGCGTTTGCCAAATTCTCACGCATAGCGGGAATAAAAAGGGCAAGTTTCGGACGCTGCGCCAAGACGGTCGCGTCCACATTACCGATGCGGTAACCACTTTCTTTTAAACGGCACACCACTTGTTTTAACAACATCAAACTGTCAGCGCCCGCAAACTGCGGGTCGGTGTCGGGAAACAGTTTACCGATATCACCCAATGCGGCGGCGCCTAGCAAGGCATCCGCCACCGCGTGTGCCAGTACGTCCGCATCCGAATGTCCGAGCAACCCTTTTTCAAACGGAACGTCCACGCCGCCCAAAATGAGTTTGCGGTTTTCGGTCAGACGGTGCACGTCATACCCATGTCCGATTCTCATTTCTTTACCTCCGGCACGGGACGGCCAAACAACGCAGCGAACGCTTTGTGCGCCATATACACGTCGATTTTGGATACAATCTCAAACGGTGCGTGCATACATAATACCGGCACGCCCAAATCCACCGTATCCACGTTGAGATTGGCAATATATTTGGCAACCGTACCGCCGCCGCCCGCATCTACTTTACCCAATTCGCCAATCTGCCACAACACTTGCTTTTCATCTAACAGATTGCGGATACACGCCATATATTCGGCAGACGCATCGGATGTGTCCGACTTGCCGCGGGAGCCTGTGTATTTGGTGATACATACGCCGCGGTTGATTTGGCAACTGTTGGGTTTGACCATCACTTCAGGGTAAATGGGGTCGAATGCCGCGTTGACGTCCGCCGACAAACACAGCGAATTAGACAGCACGTGTCTGCCCTCTACACCCTGCATCGCCGCCAAATCTTCAATGAAATACGGCAAGAATGCCGACTGCATACCGGTGTTGCCGTCCGAACCAATTTCCTCTTTATCTGCCAAAATGGTGACGGCGGTGTAAGCGGGAGTTTTCACCTCAAACAGCGCTGTCAGTGCGGGATATGCACACACGCGGTCATCATGACCGTAAGCGCCCACCATACTTCTGTCCAAACCCACATCACGTGCGCCAAATGCGGGCACCGCTTCGATTTCTGCCGACAGAAAATCCGATTCGGTGATACCGTATTGTGCATTCAGCAACTGCATAATATGCAGTTTCACCAGGTCACTGCCCTCGCCCGCGGGTAACGGTAAAGAACCGATTAAAATGTTCAAATCCTCGCCTTTGACCACCTGTGCGGCGGGACGTTTCATTTGTTCTTGTCCCAGATGCGGCAAAAGGTCGGTGACACAAAAAACGGGGTCGCCCGCTTTATCGCCGATATGCAATTCTACCTTTTCGCCGTCTTTTTTTACCACCACACCGTGCAACGCAAGCGGGGTAGCGGTCCATTGGTATTTTTTGATACCGCCGTAATAATGGGTATCAAAATACGCAAGGTCACTGTCTTCATACAACGGATTAGGCTTCAAGTCGAGGCGCGGAGAATCGATATGCGCCGCCGCAATGGACACCCCCTCTGCAACGGGACGCTCGCCGATAACCGCCAGCACCAATGCTTTATCACGGTTGTTGACGTACACTTTATCCCCCGCTTTGAGCGATTTGGTGCGGTCAAACGGCACAAATCCGTTTTGCTCAGCCAGCGCAACAGCGGTTTTCACCGCTTCCCGCTCGGTTTTAGAAGCATCCAGAAACGCTTTATAGCCATTCGCATAGTTATTTGCTTGTTCCAACACCGCCGCGTCCAACGTCTCCCCGCCGTTTTTGGTGGAAAACAGCAACGTTTCTTTTAATTGTTCGGTTTTGTTTATTTCCTTTTGCATATCCGTTCTCCTTTATGGTAAATCATAGAATTTCCGATATATAGTTTGGGCAGTTTTCACGCGTTTAACATACTGTGCCGTTTCCGTATACGGAATAGCAGTGAGGTGCACGCCGTCAGACGAATACTGCTCTTCAGTGAGCCATTTTTTGACGGTGCCTTGTCCCGCGTTATACGCGGCGAGTGCCGCCGTTTCGTCCTCAAACATATCGTACAGTAAAGAAAGTGTCACCGTACCGTATTGTATATTCACCGTAGGGTCGGTGAGCGCCTCTTTGCCCAGCGCATCCTTGACACCCGCGCGCGCTTGCGCCCAGTCAAACGTTTGAGGGGTGAGTTGCATCAACCCCACCGCGCCCGCGTGAGAAACTGCCAAGGGGTCAAAACGGCTTTCGGTGCGAATGACCGCCGCAATCAACGACGGCGTCACGCCGTAGGTGTCGCTCATTTGCAAAATGGCTTCGGTGTAGGTCAGCGGATAGGCAGACAGGATATACCGCCTGCCCGCATGTGCGCACAATATGGATATACCGATAAACGCTGACAGTATCCACGCAACCACCCGCAAACGGCGTATATTGCGTTTATTCATACGCGTCCTCCGCCGATTTCCGCGAGCAGTGCCGCACAGTGTTGTTGTAATGCGGCGGTATCGCCGTCGTTATATACGATTTTGTCGGCGCGTTGTCTATAAAACGTTTCATCAGGCTGTGCAGACATCCGAATGTCCGCCGCCACCGCCGAAATGCCGTCCCGCGCCATGATACGTGCGCGGCGTACCGCATGGTCGGCAAGTACCGCCACCGTCACGTCACAAAAGCGTTGCCACTGCGCCTCGAACAACAGCGGTGCGTCAATCACTACCGCCCCCGCATTTTGCAATTCCAATGCACGCAATTGTCTTTGCAACAATGCCGTGATGGCGGGGTGGGTAATGGCATTGAGCTTAGCGGTTGCCTGTGCATCCGCAAACGCACGCGCGGCGAGCAGTTGACGGTCCAGCGTGCCGTCCGCGCGCATAATATCCGCACCGAAAGCGTCTGCCAGCAACGGCAAAGCGGGAGAACCTTTTTCGGTCACCTGCCTTGCCAACAAGTCTGCATCAATGATACGCAATCCCGCTTGCAGAAAAGTCGCCGCGACGGTGGATTTGCCCGCACCGGTAGGACCGGTTAAACCGATTTTAATCAAGTGTCATCACCTCAAACGTGGCGGCACGCAGCAGCCGATTATAAACCGCCAACCCTATCCCCTCAGGGGACGGACAAGCGGCGTATACAAGGGTGGCACCCTTGTCGTCTAATTGTCGCAAAGCATCGAATACCAGCCGCGCTTGTGCGGCGGCATCTTCGCGTTTGCCGTATGTAAGATACGGTACGGCGAGTGCCGTTTCCTCCCCCTCAAAGCACAGTGCAAACGGTTGCTTTTCCTTTTGCGCGTTGACGAAAGCGGTAAATTTCTCCGCATCCGCTTTTACCAACACCACTTTTGCTTTAGGGGCATAGTGTTTATATTTCATGCCGGGGGAGGCAGCTTTCACCCCCGCTTCCAATTGTGCGGTCACAGCGGGGTCAATCGTGAGCTGACCCAACACCTCGCGTAATTGCGTGGGGGTAATCCCGCCGGGGCGAAGCAGACGCGGGGTATCCCCCGACAAATCCACCACCGTCGATTCCACACCGACGTCACAAGCACCGCCATCCAATATGGCGGCAATTCTGCCATTCATATCCTCCATCACCCGCGCCGCCGTGGTGGGACTGGGTGCGCCCGAACGGTTGGCAGACGGTGCGGCAAGCGGCGTGCCCGCCGCCTCAATCACCGCACGTGCGACAGGGTGGGACGGCAACCGTACCGCCACCGTAGACAGTCCCGCGGTCACTTCTCTCGGAACGCACGGCGCCGCCGGTAAAATAATCGTCAAAGGGCCCGGCCAAAACGCATCGGCAAGCGCCTTTGCGGCGGCGGGAATATGGGTGACCAATCCGCCCCAAGCGGATTGGTCTGCAATATGCACAATCAGGGGGTTATCGGCGGGTCTGCCTTTGGCACCGAAAATCGCCGCGACAGCCTCACCGTTGGTGGCGTCCGCCGCCAAGCCGTACACCGTTTCGGTGGGAATGGCGACCAACTCCCCCGCCGCCAATAAAGCGCCCGCCGTGGCAATGCCTTGCGGGTCGGCGACAAGCCATTTCGTCCTATTATCCGTCATGTTCCGTCTCCTGTAATTTGGCGGTGCGGTCAGCGGTGATGAGCGCATCCACCAACTCGGTCAAATCGCCGTTCATAATACTCTCAATGCGGTAAAGGGTCAACCCGATACGGTGGTCGGTGACCCGCCCTTGCGGGAAGTTGTAGGTGCGGATGCGTTCACTGCGATCACCCGTCCCCACCTGTGCTTTACGGTCAGCGGCAACCGCCAAGAGTTGTTCTTGTTGCTTTTGTTCATATAGCCGCGCACGCAACACCCGCATCGCTTTATCTTTATTTTTAAACTGACTGCGCTCGTCTTGACATTCCACCACCATACCCGTGGGCAGATGGGTAATACGGATAGCGGAATCGGTTTTATTGATGTGCTGTCCACCCGCACCGGAGGCGCGGTAGGTGTCAATTTGCAGGTCAGAGGGTTTGATTTCCACCTCTACCTCGTCCATTTCGGGCAACACCGCCACCGTCACCGTAGAAGTATGAATTCTGCCACCCGTTTCGGTTTCGGGCACACGCTGGACGCGGTGTACCCCGCTTTCAAACTTAAAACGGCTGTATGCACCGCCGCCGCTCACCGAAAAACACACCTCTTTGCAACCGCCCAATGCGGTTTCGTTTACATTGACCGTTTCGGTGGTAAATCCCTGTTTTTCCGCGAACATGCTATACATACGGAACAGCGAACCCGCAAACAACGCGGATTCCTCACCGCCCGCACCCGCGCGGATTTCCACGATAATGTCCCGCTCATCTAACGGGTCTTTGGGTAACAACAGCACTTTGATTTGCTGTTCTAACGCCGCCAATTGTTCCTTGGCGTTTGCCAATTCCTCTTTAGCAAGGTCTTTCAATTCTTTATCGGTGCCCGCATCGGACAACAAAGACTCCGCTTCTTCACGCGCCGCCAACGCCGCTTTTTGTGCGCGCACCGCGTCCACCAGCGGTTGTAATGCCGCCGCCTCTTTGAGCAACGCCTGATACCGCGCGGTATCCGCTATCACCGTCGGGTCACATAACCGACGGGAAATTTCTTCGTAGGTATTTTCGATTTCGTTCAATTGTACCGCCATATAAACGACTCCTTGTATGTTTTCTTCTACTACACAAGAAGCAGGCTATAAACGCTGTACTTTGCGAATGTTTTTCTCGATTTTATGGCGGGGCGCCAAAAACTCGTGCCCGCAACCCATACAGCGCAGACGGAAATCCATGCCGATACGCAAGATTTCAAATTCTTTACTGCCGCACGGGTGCGGTTTCTTCATTTCTACTCTGTCGCCAACCTGAATATCCATCGTCTGCCTCCTTTTTGGGTTATATATAAATTAGTATACCATACATATGCTTAATAGTGCAATATTTTTATGAAAGGAATCCGCCTCTTGCGTTTTATATTCAAAAGTGGTATACTGAAAACAAAGAACGGAGGAATTGTATGAAACGCTTATTTGCTTTGCTGACCGCCGCAGTGCTGTTGTTCAGCCTGACTGCTTGCGGCAACCCCACGCCGGGTAAAATCAACACAAAAACTTTAAAAGTCGGCATTATCTGCGCCACCAGTGCGAAGGACAGTTCTACCGAAGCCGCTGCGTATGCCCAGCAAATCCGTCAATCCGCCGCGCAATTGGGAATTGAGGAAGATTGTACGATTGTATACGATGAAGTTTCCACCACCAATATGGGTATCGTGGAAGAAACAATCGAAAGCTGCGTGCAGGACGGTTGCGCGGTCATATTCGGTACCGACGCCGGATTTACCCCCGCACTGAAAACCAAAGCCGCGGCGTATCCGCGCGTGACCTTTGTGGGTATGGGCGAAAAAGATGACACCCTTTCGAATTTCGTCTCGTTTGAACTGAAATTGTACGAAGCCGCCTATCTGGCAGGCATCACCGCCGGCGTTTGCTATCCATCAGACGTTTTCGGCATGGTGGTATCGTCCGTGTCCGACCCCGAAAACTGCCGTCTGGCAAATGCTTTTTTGTGTGGTTTGCGGGTGCACCGACCCAACGCGACCTTGCAACTGTATCAAACCCAATCCATACAAAGCGAATCCCGTGAAAATGACGCTATCAAAGCATTGGCTGCGCAAGAATGCGCGGCGGTGCTTATCACCACAAAAGGCAACGGCGCATTTGAGGCTGCCACCGCTGTGAATATGCCTGCGGCGACCGTTTGCACCACCCCCGATGACCCCGACAAAAACTTATTTTTCAGTATTATGCCGCAATTGAGCACAATGTTTGTGGACACCATGCAATGTGTTCTGTCCAAGGAAACCGCATTTTACCACGATGCGCTTGTCGGGTATGCTGACGGATTTATACAACATACCATCGGCAGCGGTGCAACGCCTGCCGCTAACCCGTCTGCTGTGTGCAACTCTGCGCAACAACTATTTTTCAATAATTCCTTTGCCGTATTCTCCGGCTACACCCTGCAATATACCGGCAGCCGTGCAACCCCCGTACCCGCCGCTTTCAAAGATGCAAGCGGTACCGTTCGTATAGAGGCGAGCGCCGATGCCCTCTCGCCTGCACAATTACGGGAAATGACATGGTTAATAGAGGGTATCACCGTGCTGTAATGCAACCTATCCAAAAAGAAAACACTTTCCGCCGCAGAAATTTTCTGCGGCGGTTATTTTTTACCAATATTAACTAAAATATTTGTGCAACCATTACGAAAATCAAGGGCATCTCTTGTGCTTTGGTGAAAAAACGTGTATACTGAAATAAATATGGGCCGAAAGGAGGCAGGGTATGTATGGCAAAAACCGAAAAGCCAAAGCGGCGTTCGCTGCGTGAACGTTGTATACAATGCGGGTACGCGATTTACAAATTTGAATATGCACTGGGGCTGTATACCATATCCGCCCTGCGCCGTATCTCCCGTTATCTGTACCGCGAATTGCGACCGATGGGCGGTTGGCTGTATCATTTTGCATACCGCCGCAACATCGATACGTTGGAAGCCCTTTGGGAGAAAATAAAAGGGGTACGCAACATTGTGGGACAAGAATTTTCCGTCCCTCGTACACCATTCAAACAAAACCCGTTTTTCAGCATCCGCGATTGGTTTAGATGTGTGCGCGGTGTGAGCAGACGATACCCTGCCGTTGTCGGTAGAGTCAGTCGTGCGCTTGCCCCCATTGCGGCTGCACTGTTTTTGATACTGACCATTCAATATTGGACCTCTGCGACATTTGGTATTCAGGTGGAATATGACGGTGCCGATATCGGTACCATCGCCGACGAAACCACCTACCGCGAAGCGGCACAACTTGCCCGCGACCGCGTACACAGCGAAAGCGGCGAATTTACCATCAGTGATACCCCGAAAATGCAGGTTACGCTCACCCGCGCCGCCGCTATGATGGATACCACCTCTATGTGTGATGCGATTTTGCGCACCAAAGGGGACGCCATTGCAGAGGGTTGCGGTTTATACATTGACGGTACGTTTGTCGGCTCGATGCCCACCCGTACAGAGTTAGAAAGCGTGCTGAACGCCATCAAGACAACCTACTTGACCGGCGCCGAAAACGAGCGTGCGGAATTTATCCAAAATGTACAACTCACCGACGGTCTGTTTTTATCTGAATCGGTGCTCACCGCCGATAAGATGACAGAAAAACTCACGGCGCAAGCGGTGGTGCAAAAAGAATACGTCGTGCAAGAGGGCGACGTGATGGGTACCATTGCACGTAAATTGGATATGACACTTTCCACCTTGCGCGCCATGAACCCCTCTGTGAAAAACGATACCATCTACGCGGGACAAAGTCTGGTGGTACAACGCCCGCAACCGTTCTTACGGGTCAAAGTGGTACGCACCATTCAATATACCGAAAAAATCGATTACGATATCAAAAAAGAATACGACGATACGCAACTTGTCACCTATGAAAAGGTGAAAGTAAAAGGCGAGGAAGGCAGTCAGGACGTCACCGCCGAAGTTACCTATATTGACGGTCTCGAACAAAGCCGCACCATTCTTTCTATCGATATTACCAAACAACCGGTCACCAAAGTGGTGGTCGTGGGCACCAAAAAGGTGTATGCGACAGGCGGCGAGGTGACGGTGGGCGACGGCGTTTCCACCGGCAGTATGCTGTGGCCCGTGCCGATTTGCCATAATATGTCCCGTGGTTGGAAGAGTGGTCACTACGCCATTGATATTTGTAACGGTCCCGTTTCGGTCAAAAACCAACCGTTTGTCGCCGCGGACGGCGGTACGGTTATCTTCGCAGGTTGGAACAGCGGCGGCTACGGTTATCTGGTGCAAATCCAACACGCGAACGGTCTGCAAACCTACTATGCGCATTGCAGTTCGCTGAACGTTGTGACCGGTCAGAAGGTCACCCGTGGACAGGTGCTGGGCCGTATCGGTAACACCGGTTATTCCTTTGGTTATCATCTGCACTTTGAAGTACGCAAAAACGGCAAACGAGTCAACCCGCTCAATTATGTGAGCCCGTAAAATAAAAGCTGTGTAGAAATTTTCTACACAGCTTTTCTTTTTAACGTATATTATTTTTTAGCGTGGCTGATTTTTACTAGTTCATACCGTTCATCACACATTCCGGCAACTTCGGGGGAATGGCTTACCAATATCACGCATTTCCCTTGATTGGCAAGTTCACGGAAAATATGCATAATCTCGTTTTGTGTTTCGGTATCCAGATTTCCCGTCGGCTCATCCGCGAGGATGATATCCGGATTATAAGAAAGCGCACGGGCAATGGCAACACGTTGTTGCTGACCGCCTGACAATTTTAGCACGCGGCGGTTTGCTTCCTCTTCGTCCAGTCCGACGCTGTGCAGCAGTTCAATTGCTCTTTGCTTTTTATTTTTGATAGCGTACCCTGCAACGTCCATTGATAAAACCACGTTTTCGAGCGCCGTATATTTCGTAATCAAATTAAAACTTTGGAATACCACACCAATGTATTTGGAACGGAACGTATATTTATCAATTTTTGCAACGTTCTTACCGTTATACAGAATCTCACCGCTATTGGGAGACGCAAGACCGGAAAGGAGTGACAAAAGCGTGGTTTTACCGGCGCCGGATTTTCCTACAATGCAATACATTTTGCCTTTTTCGAACTCGTATGAAACGTTCTGTAATACGAGTGTTCTGCCATACGAAAAGCAAATGTTTCGGAGCGATAAAATAGACATACTGTTTCTCCTTTCTTAATCTCTGTTTGCAAGAATTTTCAACGGGTCATATCGCATAATAAACGACACCGACGCCATACTTGCCACTACCGTCAAAAGCAATCCCACACCGAGCATTTGCAGTACGACGGTTAAGTTCATTGCGGAATTTACTTCTGTAATATACTCTACAGCACCGCCAAACATATTTTCAATCGGATTTTTTCCGCCGCCCATAGTATCGGGTGCGCCGGAAGGCATTTCTCCGCCGGGCATTCCGCCGCCAAAATTACCGGGGCGGCCAAAGTTTTCATCCATTTGTGCCATCTGTGAATTTTGGCTTTCCACCTGACCCGCCAAAAGTGCGTTGGTGACGGGAACGGAACTGACAGCACCGATGGCCGCGCCGATGATGACGGCGACCATGGTGACAACAAGAATTTCACACATAAACTGTGCGGCAACTTTCCATTTTTTCATACCCATTGCAGTCAGTACGCCCACTTCATACTTGCGCTCACGCACGTTGAATATGTTGAGAACAACGAGGATAATCGCGCCGATAATCAAAATGACGACCAGGAACCACCCCGCCATCGTGCTGAGAGTATTTAAAGGGGTCAAACTGCTCTCAAAAGCAGCAAGGTCGGGAGAGGATATAGTATACGTATCTTCCAGACCGAGCGCGCGGGCCTGGGTGTCAAACGCCGCGTATTGTTCGGTATCCGCAAATACATAGGTTGCCTCGATGGAACCCGTGATTGTGCTTTCACGCTGTCTGCCGGTGGTACTGTCGGTGACAACCGTGGAAGCCTCATCAGATGCATCCAGAATGCTTTGCAACGCGGCGGCACTCATATAAATTTGATTGGCAGGGTCTTGACTTTTTCCAAACATCGACATGGAAAAATCGTTGTTGGAAAAGCTTGTATACAAACCTACAATGTTCAGCGTGTACGTTTCGGTTTCGAGGGACGGATTGGTGAGAACTATGGTATCCCCCACGGCTAAATCATTGAAAATAGCAAGCTCCTCCGAGATGATACAATCTTTTTCGGTTGTACCTTCCTCGAACATCGTGCCGCCTTCTAAAACGGAGGCGGTACCGTCAATAAAGGCGGTCATCGAACTGTCACTGCTGTAACCGATAACCGAGAAATCCGACGAGCTGAACATGCCTTTGCCGCCGCCGAAATTTCCACCGGGAAATCCCATTCCGCCGCCAAAACCGCTTTGACCGGAACTGCTTTCTTCCTCCGTTTCATCTGTCACAGGCAACAATGCATCATTGCCGTTAAAAGCGGCGGTAAGGGTATAATAAAAATCCTGTACTGAATCTGCTTTTGCGTATGTTTGATAGTCTTCCAAGGTCAGCGAAGAAGCATTTCCCATCATATCTTTAAACTGGTCACGGTCAAAGCCGCCACCGCCCTGACCTTTTTCGCCGCCCATCATATCGTTCATCATACTACTTCTGTCATACGATATGGTGGCGGTGATGTTCAGTTCCTCCAACGTGCTTTGTTTGGCACTTTCGGCAGCTTGTCGAATGGACAAGCCAAGACAGGCAGAAACGGCAATAACCAGTGCGATAATGCCGATGAGGACATTACGCCCTTTGGACCTGTCTATACATCTCAACGCGTTCTTTAGTATGTACATAATTCGATTCCTTTCCCGATAAACTTTAGACCCACTATACAACTTAATTTCGCCCGTGATATGAACAATACATGAATTTTTAGTAAAGAAGTGTAAACGGAAATATGTTCAAAGCAGAGAGTTTTTCATATCGGCGATAAATTTTCAAAAAAACCTTTGCAGCGCACGAAAAATGTGCTATAGTAAGTTATATATGTAGTATTTTAATGTGTAAAGAGGGTTTAGGATGGCTAAAATCATTGCAGTGGTCAATCAAAAAGGCGGTGTCGGCAAGACTACCACCTCGGTCAATCTGTCGGCGGCGCTGGGTGCTGCGGGTAAAAACGTGTTATTAGTGGACATCGACCCGCAGGGTAACGCCACCAGCGGTGTCGGTATCGACAAACGTGCCGTCAAAGCCTCTACATACGAATTGCTCACCGGCGGTACAGAGCCCGCCGCCGCCATTATCCACACCGCGTTTGAAAAACTCGATTTGTTGCCGTCCAGCATTCAGTTGGCGGGCGCGGAAATTGAAATGGTAGATATGAACCGCCGCGAAAACCGCTTGAAAGCGACACTGGCGGCGCTGCGCGACCAATATGATTTCATTTTGGTGGACTGCCCGCCGTCACTCGGTCTGTTGACCTTGAACGGTCTGTGCGCCGCCGACACGTTCATCGTGCCCATTCAGTGTGAATACTACGCGCTGGAAGGTCTGTCTCAGCTAATGGCAACCGTGCGGCAGGTCAAACGCTTATATAACCCCGCTTTGGACATTGAAGGGGTGTTGCCCACCATGTTCGACGGCAGACTCAATTTGACCCAACAAGTATTGCACGAAGTCAAACGCTTTTTTCCGCGCAAAGTATACGCGTCGGTCATTCCCCGTTCGGTGCGTCTGTCCGAAGCACCCAGGTTCGGTAAACCCATCGGATATTACGGCCGTTCCAGCAAAGGCGCAAAAGCCTATGCGAATTTGGCGCAAGAAATCATTTCCAAAAACTAACGATAAAGGTGGAAATATATATGGCACAAAAAAAAGGCGGTCTGGGCAAAGGGCTGGACCTGTTATTTGCGGAAAACGCATTAGAGGATGCCGGCAAAGCAGTGACACTGCCTATCGACGAAATACAACCCAACAAAGACCAGCCGCGCAAACAGTTTGACGAGGAAGCGTTATCGGAATTGTCCGCTTCCATCGCACAGCACGGCGTGTTGCAACCACTGTTGGTGCGGCCGATGCCGCACGGCGGGTATCAGATTGTCGCGGGTGAGCGGCGTTTCCGCGCTTCCCGTATGGCGGGATTGACCGAAATCCCCGCGGTTATCCGCGAAATGGACGACCGTCAAGCATCTGAACTCGCGATGATTGAAAACTTACAGCGCGAGGACTTAAATCCCATGGAAGAAGCGCTGGGGTATCAAACGCTGATGGAATCGTATAACCTCACCCAAGAAGAAACGGCGAAAATCGTCAACAAATCCCGCCCCGCGGTGGCAAATGCACTGCGTTTGCTCAATCTGCCGCAAGAGGTTGCTCAAATGGTGGCGGCGGGCACATTGAGTGCGGGACACGCACGCGCCGTTTTGTCCTTTGAGGATGCCGACACCATGCTGGAAATGGCACAATTGGTTGTCAAAAAGGATGCGTCGGTTCGTGAAATCGAACGACTTGCCAAAGCGGCAAAAGCAGAAAAGAATAAGAATAAACCTGTCACCGTGTTCGGCAGAGACAGTTTTTATGACGAGGTGGAACTGGCACTGTCCGAGCAACTGGGCAGAAAAGTCAAAGTGACCGCGGGCGACAAGAGTGGTACGCTCACCTTGGAGTTTTACGGCAAAGACGACCTTGCCGCACTCGCCAATAAATTTGCAAACAACGATTGATATACAGGGAAGGGAAGTTTTTAAAATGTTAGACTTGAAACGTATTCGTACCGACGCTGATGCCGTCAAAGCGGCTATCAAAAAGCGTGAGATGGATTTGGACACCGTCATTGACGAAATTCTGGAAATCGACGAGCAACGCCGCCGTTTGACCGGTGAATTTGAAGCGATGAAAGCACAGCAAAACGCTGTGTCCAAACAAATCCCGCAAATCAAGAAGGATGGCGGTGACGTCGCCGCTGTGATGGCGCAAATGAAAGAATTGTCTGCCGCTATCAAAGACAAAGACGCCGCGTTGTCCCAATTGGAAGCGGAGCAGAAAGACCGTATGCTCCGTCTGCCCAACCTGCCCGATGAAGACGTCGCGGCGGGCGGCAAAGAACAAAACGAAGAAATTCGGTTGTTCGGTGAAAAACCCAGCTTTGATTTTGAACCCAAAAATCACGTCGATTTGTGCGAAAGCCTCGGTATGATTGACTATGAACGCGGCGCGAAAATCGCGGGCAACGGCTCTTGGTTATATCGCGGCAAAGGCGCGCAACTGGAATGGGCATTGCTCAATTTCTTTATCAGTGAACACATTGCTGACGGCTATGAACTGATTCTGCCGCCGCATATGCTGGGCTACACCTGCGGGTACGTCGCGGGTCAGTTCCCGAAATTCGCCGACGAAGTGTATTGGCTGAAAAACCCCACTTCCAGCGACGATAAATTCCTGTTGCCCACCGCGGAAACCGCTCTGGTCAACATTCACCGCGACGAAATCATCCCCGCCGAGGAATTGCCCCGCAAATATATCGCCTACACCCCCTGCTACCGCCGTGAAGCGGGCAGTTACCGTTCCGAGGAACGCGGTATGATTCGCGGCCACCAGTTTAACAAGGTGGAAATGGTGCAGTACACCACCGCCGACGGTTCGGATGCCGCTTTTGAAGAATTGGTGGCAAAAGCAGTGCGGTTGGTACAAAAACTCGTCTTGCATTCCCGCTTGAGCAAACTCGCCGCGGGCGACTGCTCGTTTGGTATGGCACGCACCTATGATATCGTAGTGTGGATTCCC
>JAZOCQ010000048.1:0-18285 GCA_045596565.1 Acutalibacteraceae bacterium | reverse complement strand
AGAGTAAGAAAAAGTGAAGAATGAAGAGTGAAGAGTGAAAAGGGGAGAGAGTAGAGGAAGCAAAGGGAGGGAAACGAGGGATGACGGAGGACGCTTTGGGAGGTTACAACAGCACCGTGGGAAGTTCCTCGTTGATGCGAGTGTGTGACACGGCCGGTGTGGATGTGCGTGTGGTGGAGCGTTGCGCGTCCTCCTCGAACGCAGGGGAGAGGTCGTCATCAACGTCCCCGCTTGCACCGCCGTAAAGCGTGGCTGCCGCAAATTGTTGCCGATACTGCGTGGGGGTGACGCCGGTGTATTTCTTAAATATCTTACAAAAGAACGCCGTATCGTAAAACGTGAGCGCCGCGGCAACGTCTGCCAGCGAAACCGTTTCGTTTGCCAGCATCTCTTTGGCTTTTTCCAAGCGCAAGTTGAGTATGTGTTGGTTCGGCGCATCGCCCACAGCCGCTTTGAACGCCACACGAAACGCCGTTTCGGACATAGAGGCGCGTTTTGCAAGGTCACTCACCTGCAATTTGTCGTGCAAATGACTTTCGATATACACAACCGCATCTTGCATCGCCGTCAGCGCCGCCTGCGCGGCTTTGGTCAGACAGCCGAGCAGAGCGTACAAACCGCTGTTGAGTTGCACGGCAGGGTACGCCCTGTTCTTATAGGCGTATTGCAATTGTTCGAACAACTCCCGCGCATCGTCGGTCACAGGCAGCACGTGTACCGCGTCTTGTAAAGGAAGTTGCCGACCGCTTGCGCCCAACAAAATAAAATGCACCACAATATCGGTATATTCGTCCGGCGCACTGCCGCGAAAGGTGAGGGTATACCGTGCGCCTTTGGGGAGCAACACAACGTCCCCTTTGGAAACAGTCAGTGTATCGCCGTCGGGAAAGGTAATTTCCGCGCGGGCGCAGCCGACGTACAATAAGCCGTGACAACTGCGTGGCGCATCCAAAAACCGATGCCCGTCACCGTCACGCCACGTCTGCTCAAACGCCGCGATATTCCCAAAACGGAAGTTTTCACGGTATAAAGATGAAAAATACAACTCTTTCACAGACAAAATACCCGCCTTTCGCCACTTTATCGCATATAGTATACCTCACTGTGTTGAAAAATACAATACTTTTCCAAAAAATATCCACTTTTCAACCAACTTTTTCACATTTCCCCGCGTTTTTGCTCTTTTTGTGGTGGTTGTTGGTTTATACAACGCCAAAATCGACTAATTTTAAGGCGTTTCTAAAAAATGCCGTATTTAAAGCGTTTTTCGGGTGTCTATTTTGTGCCGTTTACTTATTTTTGTTGAAAAATACAATTATATAAGGCGGCCGGACGTGCTGGCGGCAAAAAAGAGGTCGTGGGGACAGGGGAAGGGGAGGGGACAATGAATAATGAATAATGAATAATGAATAATGAATAATGAATAATGAATAGTGCATAGTGAATAGGGAGGAGAAGAGAAGAGAAGAGAAGAGAAGAGAAGAGAAGAGAAGAGAAGAGAGGGGAGGGCAAGATGAGGAAAAAAGAAAACTCCCTGCGTCTTTCGCATGCAGGGAGTAGGAGTGTTGTGTTGTGTTGTGTTGTGTGGCTGTTAGCGGAAATATTTTTCCAGGTTCCACTTGTTTTTAAATTCAAAGAAACGTTCCAGCAATTTCGAGAAACGGCCGATAAACAGCGTATTGGTGACTGCGCACAGAAAGGTTGCCCATTTGATGCCGTAGAATTTGCCGAATCCGAAAAACAAAAAGGATAACGTGACCGACAGCACGACACTGGCGCCGTCGTACAATATTTTGATTTTGTGCATATCCTTATTTGTTTTTTGCGCCAGTTCTTTGACTATCAATTCATACGCCTCCGGCGCAAGATATGTATGGAAAAACAGTGCTATCGCGAGCGAACAGCCGGTTGTTCCGACAATATACCATACCACGCGAATGAAAAACGTGTTGTCCGGCAAGGGCGCTACGATTGCCATTGCGATATCCAGAAACATGCCGTACAGCAATGCCGTCACAAACGAAAACAAGTAAAACGGCTTGCATTTTCGCATGATGATAACGGTCGTAAGCACCAAAAGGCCTTGAAAACAATATTCGGCGACGCCAAACGTAAACCACGGCAACCACTGCGACACTTTCAAGTGCAGCAAATAGGCGGGGGCGACCACCATAGACATGCCAAAATCGGCTTTTTCGGTACAAGCCGCTGAAAACGCTATTATCACCAGTCCGAGCACGTATGCAAGTTCCGTATAAAAGACCTTTTTCTTCACCGCCTCACCTCCAACCGCAAATTTCCTGAAAGGGCGACCAAAAAGTGTTAGAAAAACCGCCAAAATCTACCGCTATTCTACCGCACCACGCTCTTATTGTCAACAAAAAAACCGCCGATTCCTCGGCGGGGGATAACACGCTTTTTACTTACGGGCGGGTTTTACATTTACATCCGGTGCTATCTCTTTTTCTATAACACCGTTTTCTGCTTCAAACGCCTTAATGCTTTCTCTTATCAGCACCAACACGTGACTGTTGATGCTTCTGCCCTCATAGTCGGCAATATAGGCGATTTTATCCAGCATTTCTTGTTCAATCCGAATCGAAACACTTTTAATAGCCATAAAATCACTCCAAAATAAATATATTATATATTTATTTTAACCGAAAATTATGGTATACTGTCACAAATGGATATACTGTATATTTACTATTTGGAGGGATGACTATGCAAACAAAAAGCACAAAGTCTCACAGTTGTTGTTGCTTTGGGCATCGAAAAATAACGCCAAGCAAGCATCTTATAGCGGCAACAAAAGGTATACTTGAAAATCTGATTTTAAACAACGGGGTAGACACCTTTCTGTTTGGCAGCAAGAGCGAATTTAACGACCTATGTTACGCGCTGATTACGCAATTCAAGCAAACGCAATACCCACATATACAACGCGTGTACGTGCGGGCTGAATTCCCTTTCATACGCGACGATTACAAGCAATATCTTTTAGAAAAGTACGAACACACCTATTATCCCGCGCGTTTGGAAAAAGCCGGCAGGACGGTGTATATCCAAAGGAACTATGAAATGATTGATAAGAGCGATTTTTGTGTGGTCTATTACGAGCATACCTATTCGCCCGCGCCGGAAAACTCTTCGATAACGCGGGTCAGTGGAACACAATATGCGTATGCCTACGCCAAGCGGAAAGGCTTGTGCGTACAAAACGTTTTCGAAATGCTGTCAAGAGAATAAAAAACCGTCCCATGCTTTCACGCTTGGGACGGTTTTCATTTTACAAGTCAATTCTGCCGTAGAGGAACGCATCTGTGCTATTACACGCAAGCGCGCATTAGCCGTTCACGTTAAAGTCTGCGTTCATTTTGTTGACAGCTTTGAACATTTTGTGCAGGTAAACAAAAGGACCCACAACAATCAAGCTGCCCAACACATTCCAAAGCCAATAATCCGCAGCGCTAAAGCTGTATGCAATGCCGCGTCTTTGCAGTTCCGCGCCAATGCGATTAGAGATTTTGTGATACCAAACAATACCGGCAATGCCAAACGTAATGGGCGCAACGATAAACGCCAGTAAGCAGAAATGCATGGTTTTCTTACCGTCATATCTGGAAGCAACCACGTTGATGTCGCTGGAAACAGCAGACATTACAATCAGCGGATAAATGCCAAAGGTGATAAGAGACAGCAAAATGGTTTTGAGCAAGCCTTTGTTTGTTTTTAGCTGTACAACGGGTGCGGTCTTGTTTACGGTGTTTTCCATAGTGATTACCTCTCTTTTTTCATTTTAAGTCAACAAATATATGAATAAATTGTTAACTTCTGATTTTAAGATACCATATTTTCCAATAAAAGTCAATAAAAACCCGCCCGACGAAAGCATTTCTTAATTTCAAAATCCTATCATCCTATTGACAAAACAAGCGTCTTGTGGTAGTATGCTCTTAGCTTATTTTGCAAAGAGATGGAATTTCCCTTAGGGAAATTCTGCCCATTTGCAGGATAGGCTTTTTTTGCGCCTTCCTGTAGAAAAAAGAATATAGGAGGGAAAACCATGGGGTATCATGCAGACCCTACCGCCTCGATGGCGTTGGAAGGTATCAACCGCGAGTTTTCAAGGCTGGAGAAAAAAGCACGGCGTCTGCGCAAGCTGCGGGACGAGGGCAAGATTTCGCCCAAAGATTTAGAAAAAGCACAAGCACAGTTCAAAGGCATCTACCGGCACGTGCTGCGTAACGTCCTCTCGGAAGAGCGCGAATAGCAAAATCCCCACCGCGTCATCGGTGGGGATACTTTTTTATAAATCTAATTGCTAAAACGGGCTGTGAGCAGTTGCAAAAAAATCATGCTTCCAACAACGCAATTGCTTGCAGATATTTTTCTCGCCGTTTTAACGCTTTTTCGTCAACGATATCCAATCTTGTCAAATCGGAATTGTGTCTTAAATCGGCAAGTTTTACCGCCTTGGCGATGGGGTTTTCTTTAATCGCCGCGACATACGCCATGTACTCCACCCCGTCTGCGTGTGTCATCAACGCAATCGCGTCGGTGACCCTCTTATCAAACCCCATATCTATGAGGTCCTCAATCGTATACTCCGTATCCTCCACCAAATCGTGCAACAACGCGACAATGGTAGTTTCTTCGGTTTCCATTTGCTCCGCCAAGTGAAACGGATGGAACACATAGGGTAGCCCGCTTTTGTCGGGCTGTTCTTTGTGCGCCTCAAAACACAGTTTGAGCGCCATTTTCGTTTTTGGAGTATAAATCATATCCTCACCTCTTACTCACAGTATAGCACACACCCGTCAAAAAAGCAAACCGCTTAGATGCTTTGATAGCAACCTGTGGTGCTATCAGCAAAAGAGGGAAATTAGTTTAAACTGGTTTTTGATATTATTTCATTGTAACATTCAGGAGACGAGTCACCGCTAATGTAGTATGTAACACCGTTAATCACTGCAGTATCCATACCCTGCTTAACAATACTTCCGTCCGAATATTCAATTTCTACATGAATCGTATTCGTGCCAGGCGGAAGCAATTCAGGAACTGTCCTGTCACTATCTATCTCAAACGAATTGAGCCAAGTTTTGATTTTATCTAAATGTTCAGCAGGAACATCGCTGCACTTACCGCTGCCATAATATGCATAGAATGTAATACGAACAATACTATCTGTTTTAAAAACAGATACGGGATTTTCGGTCGTGTTATTTTTTTCGTTTGTATCATCTTTATCTGCAGCAATATTACTTGTGGTGTTATCTTTTTTGGAAGCACCGTTTGTAGTGGAGGTACCTGCTTGATTTGATTCGCCGTTGTTTTGCTGAGTGCCGTCTTTGTTGCAAGATGCAAATGACAGCAACAACGCAATACACACAATAACAATTAAACACCTTTTAAACATTTTACCATCTCCATTCTAATCACATAATAACATACAACAAATAAACCTAATAGCTTTTTGCGTTCTCAATATTATGGAATTAATCTGTTGTCAAGCTTTTTTAACACGATGTTCAATACTGCAGCAAAAACAATCGTGGCCCCTGCTACCGCAAACGCATATAGAATTGGATTGCTGATATATATCTTGTTTGAGTGAAACAACGACAAAAACAAACCTTGACTCACGTATATTTCAAAACTTATTTTAGAAATATACGAAATCGCTTTGCACTGCAAACGCAAAAAGCTTCCCAACAATATCAGAGAAACTGAAAAGGCTATGGAACAAACGCCTTTAACAAACAAAGCAATATGTAAACTCAAATTGATTTTGTTTACTAAATAAAAAGCGGCTACAAAAACAGTTATCGAACACAGTAATAGTGCATAATATATAATTTTGCTTTTTTTCTTCTGATTACTGCTATATAACGTTCCCCATATCAATCCGACAACAAAGGCAAAATTTGATTCATACCACCAAACTCCAAGTTGAAAAACACGGATACACGCAATTCCGTAAATCATAAAAATTACTGACACAGCCAATAGGCGCAACGCTGTATTCTTTATGAGACGATAAACGAAATAAAAAACAATATATGCCATTAGAGATACTGTCAGATACCAACCGTTTCGAATTAAACTAACGTTGCGAAAAACTGCGTTTATCAGACCGGAAAAATTAAATTTTCCATTTAAAAACGCATATAAAAAGAAATATATAATGTTTAACACAAGTATATGTATAAAGAAAGGAGATATTCTTTTGACGGGCAAACCTGTTACGTATGCCTCTCCTTTTGCTTTTTCACTGTATGCAAGGCCATAGCCTGAAAGAAACAAAAAAGCTGCCACGGACAAATACCCCAAAGACAGAAAAACAGTATTTAACACAGTTCCTTCGAATATCGGAATTTCTTGGTATATATGATGTGCAAGAACGGACATTGCCAAAAACGCCTTTATATAATTTGTATTTTCTTTTGAAGGGAAAACAGAACATCTCATTTTCAACTTCTCCTTGTCTGAATCCTTAATATTTTTTATACGTTGGTTTTGGCTTTAATTCCACTAAGCTATTGTCTTTTATAAGAATGTCGCAAACAACTATTTGCGGTTGTTCCTATCAATCATTATTATATCCTATTGTATAGATTCATGCAAGCAGGGTTTTGAATTAAATCAACTATCGTTGTCGCATACAATATCATTTTTTATCTTAATAATTCTATAGATAAAAAATCACTATTTAAGGGGTAAATTATCCCTTAAATACCTGTTTCAATGTATTTTTGCAAGGTTTAGAGCGTAAAAAACGACCTCATAGAATTTCTTCTACAAGGTCGTAATTTTATTTTGTTTTGCCTATTGTGCTATAAGGCGGTTTGCCTTTTCACATTCGGTTATGAATTACTTCATATCCTTAATAGCAGCCTGTGCTGCTATCCGCAAAAGTGGGAAATCTGCTTTATTGGTTTAATAGGTAGATTCAATCAAATCATCTTATTGTTCTAAAATGATTCTGCAATAAGATGACTAGCATCATACATAACCCGTGCGTTATTATCGCGTATTAGTTCGCGGAATAATTCATTACCAGTGGCTTTATCTATACATATACGGTAGACTTGGCCTCTTCTATAAACAGTATCACCGACACGAACAAAATGTTCGTTTTCGGTTTTTATGTGATATTTGACAGGTAATTTGTCAGAAGCACGCAGTTCCCCACATAGATGAGTATCTGTTACGTACACAACCAACTGATATGTAACATCTGTCTCGTTTTTAAAACGATAGTCAAGATAATTGTATACGATTGAAGTACCTGTTCCAAAGGGGACTTGTCTATTATAATCAGGAAATAAATCAATTCCGTCGTGGTGGTGATGTTCAATAATTGTCAAGGGTGTGTGCAAAATCAGCCAATGAATCAAATTGGTAAATTGACACAATCCACCACCAACACCTGCCGTTACCTGAGTTTTAGAAATGGTTACCCCCTCTTTATAGCCCTTGGCTTTGGTTGTATTTCCCACCAAATGCCAGAACGAAAATATCTCTCCAGGACGAATCAAAAGGCCATTGACTTTTGGGGCACTTAGTGATAGATTTACGGCTTTGTTTTCTTGGAGTTCCATTTGTGTATTACCAAGTTTTCGCCTGATAAGTGAATTATGTTTATAAACAACAATAGGCAATAGCTCTTCTTGTTTAACTTTTGAAAAGTGCTGGCGTACAAACAGATTTTGGATATTTCTGATAACACGGCATTTTAATGTCGATATTTTGTAAGTCAATGGCGATATTTCACAAAACAGTTTTCTCGGCATGGGCAAACTCCTAAATTAATTTATGGAAGGTTATTTAACAAATGCAGTATAACATATCCGAAGGTCATTTTCAAGTTCGTTCATACGAATCACCTCTTTAGGTCATTATTGTAGAAAAAATTATTTGCAATAGATATGAAAAATCCCCCGTGGATCACTCCACGGAGGATTTTCTTATACCTTTTATACTGTCAACGGGGCGCAAGGATTGCTTGCTTTCCTTAATAGCAGCCTGGGCGGCTATTGGTTGTGTGGTCAAAAATGACACCCCTTGGTGTCCAACCAAGGGGTGGATTTGTTTTACAGGTCGATTCTACCGTAGAGGAACGCGAAGCGTTCGGTCTCGGAATCGGTTTTCTGCGGCGGGGTGGCGCCGTCTGCCATCGGCAGCGGATTGCTGCGCGGCACAAACTGACGAACCTGTCTGCCGGGGGCGACCACGGTATCACCGCCGCGGGCGGTGCGGTCGCGACTCGGACGGTCGCTTGCCACAGCGTTCATTTCGCCTTTTTCTTCCGCTTTGTTACGGGAACGGCGGCGGCGGGCGCGTTGTTCTTTCACGGGGTTATCGTCCGACGGACCAATCACCACGTGGCGTGCGGCATCACTGCCCACACTCCAAGAGGTCGCACCTTCGATATCCTGCACCGTGGTATGAATGATACGGCGCTCATACGGATTCATCGGTTCCAGCGAAGTGCGTCTGCCGGTGCGAGCGGCTTGGCCGCCGATTTTCTTTGCCAGAGACGTAAGCGTTTTCTCGCGTTTTTCGCGGTAGTTGCCGATGTCAATGGTCAAGCGATGATAGTTATTATCCACACGGTTGGCAACCAATCCAACAAGATATTGCAGTGCGTCCAGCGTTTCGCCGCGTCTGCCGATGATAAAGCCGACGTCGTCGCCCTCCACCGACAACACGCAAGCGTCGTCGCTCTCGTCTATCGTTACGGTGACGTCGCCCGCGCCCATCTCCTCAAGCACCAACAGCAAAAACGCTTTTGCCGCTTGTGCGGGGGATTCCAAAACGGTACCTTTCACCTGTGCATCGGTGCCGCCGAACAGACCGAGCGTCTTTTTGCTCGGTTCTACCAACACTTCAAATGCGATTTGCTGTGCGGGCACGCCCAGCGCTTCTACCAATTTCTGTTTTGCGCCTTCCACGGTGGCGGCGCTCATAATCATTTCGTTTGCCATTATTTTTCTTCCTTTCCGTCCGTTACATCTGCAGGAGTGGAAGAGGGGGGCAGAGTGTTTTCGGATTTTTCTTTTTTCGGTTTTGCTTGCTTTTCTTGTTGCGCTTGTGCTTCGGCGGCGAGTGCCGCTTGCTCGCGTGCTCTTGCCTCGGCAAGACGTTTTTTATCCTCTTTGCGCTGACGGCGTCGTTGTTCATACTCCACCTGCGCCTGCGCACGGATTTTGGCGGGGTTGTAAATGGCATTGAGCACAACCGTCTGTACCATGGACAGCAGGTTGGACAATATCCAGTATAAACCGACGCCCGCAGGTACCGAGAACGAGATGAACAGCGACATCATCGGCATCATAAACATCATCGAGTTGTTCATACAACCTTGACCGGGTTGTTGCGTGGGATTGCTCGCTTTCATATACCGCATGGAAATCACGCTGGTACCAAGTGCGGTCAAGCCGGACAAAAGCGCAATCATCCACAACCAACTGATGCCGGTGAAACTACCCGTCCAAGGGGTGTCAAGAAGAGAAAGCCCGAACACCGAAAACTCTTCGCGCACCTGTACCATATTGATATAAGCGGCATCGGCATCCGCAACGCCCGCATCACGCAAAGCGGTTTTTATCTGCTCGGGATAGTTTTCCGCGTGGCGCAAGAGGGACAGTTCTTTATAATATTCGCTTTTCTTCTGCGCGGCGGTGATGACGGGGGTGCCGTCTTCCGTCTCAATTTCGGCAAGCGCCGTGATGGACGCGTCCACCGCCGCGGCGGGGATGTCCTGCAAGTAGGTCAGCGGTTTATAAATCACCGCGATAACGCTCATCAGCACCAACATCTGCACAATGGACGGCAGACAACCGGCGGTCATTTTGACGCCTTCTTTTTGGTACAACTCTTGTTGTTTTTCCATCAATTTCTGTTGGTCTTTGCCGTATTTTTTCTGCAACCGTTCCAGTCGGGGAGCAAGCCGCGCGCGCTCTGCCTGCATTTTCTGGGAACGCAGGGACAACGGGAACATCAGCAAACGCACCAATACGGTGAAAACGAGAATGGTCAGAAAATAACTGTCCATCCAGTTATACAGCACCGACATCAGCCAGCCGAGCGGTCCGGCAAAGATACTGAAAATTTTCATCATAAGCAATTCCTCCGTTTTTCAATAACCGCAAAACCGTGGAAGAAGAAGAGGTGTCTTACGGTCAGGTGTCAAGTTTTCTTTTTTGGCGGTACGGGGTCGTACCCGCCTTTGCAAAAGGGGTTGCACCGCAAAATGCGCCAAACGCTCAGCGCGGTGCCTTTCAAAGCGCCATGGGTGGCAATCGCCTCAATGGCGTATTGCGAGCAGGTGGGGGAGAACCGACAACTGGGACGGGTGTGCGCGGAAATGGCACGCTGATACCACCGTATCACCGCAATCAGTGCCCGCCCTATCATAACAACACCCCAAGTTCTTGGAGTTGTCGTTCCATCACGTCCTTGACCGCATCCGATTTCACAAACGCGGTTTTGGAACGCGCTACAAACACGATGTCATATCCCGCCGCCACGCGCGGTGCGAGTGCGCGGTATGCCGCGCGGATAACCCGCCGACAGCGAGAACGCATAACCGCATTCCCCACCTTTTTACCGGTGGTGATACCAACGCAGGTGAGAGGTTGGCGGTTTTTACGCACAAACACAATGAGCAAGGGATCGGTTTTGGATTTTCCGCGATAATAAGCGGCGCGAAAACGGGTGTTTTGCCGCAAAACCGTTTCTTTCATTCCGACGCTCCTCTCGCAGTCGCTTTCTTTTTGTCTGAAAAACAAAAAAGGACCACACAACAGCCTTACCGCTTTTGTGGCCCTTTTGTTTTAATAGCTCAGCTGCTTTCTGCCTCTTGCTCTTCTGCGAGCAAGCACTTTGCGGCCGTTCGCAGTGGACATTCTTTTACGGAAACCATGTTCCATTTTACGATGCCGTTTTTTCGGTTGATACGTACGAAGCATGTTTTCGTCCTCCTTTCGCTGTACACAATCGGACAAAAGTAACAATTCGGTCTTACTCTGACCTTGCAAAGACACATTATAAACCAACCCTACACAAAAAGTCAAGGATTTTTTATGATTTTTCTGTTTTCGCCTTGATTTTACAAGGTTTTTATCCATGTAGCGGTTTTTACGTTTTTTAATTGCGTGAATGTGCCTTTCTTTTACGGAAAACGGCGTCTTTTTGCCCTTTTTACGCGTTTTTTGCGTGTTTATCACCAAAAAGTATTTTTTTTGCTTTTTTCATAGAAAATTATGCAAAATCGTTTGTCTTTTTAAAAAATGTATGTTATAATTATAGTATAGGGTATTATACGCTATTAAAGGAGTTTTGAGATATGGAATCCATTAAGCAAGCATGGTCGCAAATTCTCGAATATCTGCGCACGGTGGAACACTTGACGCAGGTGGCGTTTGACGTGTGGATTAACAGCATTGAGCCGTATGCCATTGAAAACGGCGAAGTGATTTTATACGTACAGACCGAATTTCAGAAAAAAACCATTTCGGAACATTACGGCGAGCGCATTCAGCGCGCATTTGAACAGGTGCTGGGTATTCCGCTTGGCGTGAAAATCATTGCCAGAGATACCGAGCAACCCGCCACGCCCACTGTTGCGCCGTCTGCGGGGCTGCCGAGTTTTGAAACCAATTTCACGTTTGATAATTTCGTGGTCGGCTCGTCCAATAAATTTGCCTACGCCGCGTCCCAAGCGGTGGCGAGCAAACCCGCCGGACAGTATAACCCGCTGTTTATCTACGGCGGTTCGGGTTTGGGAAAAACCCACCTTTTGTACGCTATCTGTAACGAAATCCGCAAACATAACCCCGCCGCCAACATTTTGTATACCAAAGGCGAAACCATGACCAACGAAATTATCGAGGCTATTCGCAGCGGTACCGGCGAGGAATTCCGCGCAAAATACCGTATGGCAGACGTGTTGCTGGTTGACGACGTGCAGTTTTTGTCCGGTAAAGAAAGAACGCAGGAAGAATTTTTCCATACCTTTGATTTCTTACATTCCAACAATAAACAAATTGTCTTAACCTCTGACCGTCCGCCCAAAGAGATTGCGACACTGGAAGAGCGGTTGCGCAGTCGTTTCGAAATGGGTTTGACAGCCGACATTCAGCCGCCGGATTTTGAAACCCGTATTGCAATTATTTCCCGCAAAGCGGAATCACTCAATATCCCGATTACCGACGATATCGCAGAATACATCGCCACCCAACTGAAAAGCAACGTGCGTCAACTGGAAGGCGTTGTGAAAAATATGAAAGCGCAGTGCATGCTCAAAGGGGACAAACTTTCGGTGCTCACCGCGCAAAACGCCATCCGCGACATTCGCAACGACAACCAACCGATTTCCATTACGGTGGATAAAATTGTCAGCGAAGTGGCGCGCAGTATGATGGTCAAACCCGAGGACATCCGTTCCCAAAAACGCGCCGCACCCATTTCGCAAGCACGTCAGGTGGCAGAATACGTGATGCGTACCGTGACCGGTCTGCCAATGAAAAGTATCGGTGATGAATTCGGCGCCCGCGACCATTCTACCATTGTATATGCGTTGCGACAGGTCGAAAAACGTATGGAAACCGATTCAAATTTCAGAAACACCGTCAACGATATCATCAAAAATATCAGTGAAAAGTAATGGTGCGTCTTTCCTCTTTATACCTTATTATATAGGAAATACATACAAATCAGTTTTCCACTTTTAGACGGCGTGAAATCGTAAATCTCACTTTCCACAGACTTTTTTGAAATTTACCCAGCCTTTTCACAGAGTTTCCTCTATGTTTACACACAAGGTTGGTGGAAAAGTGCCCGCTTACCGTTTATTATTTTCACGGGTTTTCCACTATTTTTCAAAACTCTGTCCACCGCGCTGTGAAATGTGCGCGTCTCCTTTCACTTTTCAAATTTTTGTCCACATCTTTTCCAAATTTCAAAAAGGCCTTTCTTTTCTTTTAAATCAAAGGGTTTTGCGTTTTTCCACCGTTTCCACAGCCTCTACTACTACTGCTATATGAAAAGAGTTATATATATCTATATTTCATTTTAATTACACTTTCCACACGAAAGGATGATACACTATGCAATTTCAATGTTCCTTAGAAAATTTAATGACCGCTGTTTCAAACGTGCAACGTGCTGTCGCGGCAAAAAGTTCCATTCCTGCACTGGAAGGTATTTTACTGCGCGCAAATCACAATTCTTTATTTTTAGCGGGTTTTGATTTGGATCTTGGTATTACCACCACCATTCCCGCATCGGTCAAAGAAACGGGTGAAATTGTATTATCTTCCCGTTTGTTTGGGGATATCGTGCGTAAAATGCCGGGCGAAACGGTCATGATGGCAAGCGATGAAAAAGGAAATACCCTCATCAAAAGTGACGTCACCAGTTTTTCCATTACCGGCATTTCTGCTGACGATTATCCGGAACTGCCCGGTGTGGACGACGGTATTGGTTTCACATTACCGCAACAAACTTTAAAAAGTATGATACGGCAAACCATTTTTGCAGTGGCGCAACCCAATGACCCGCGTCCTATTTACAGCGGTACTAAATTTGAATTAACCCCCGGCAACTTAAAACTCGTGTCGGTAGATGGATTCCGTTTGGCGGTGCGCAGTGAAGCGGTGACGTCGCAAGAAACCATTGAATTTGTGGTGCCCGGTAAAACGTTACAAGAAGTATTGAAATTACTGGACGACGAAATGGATGAAACCGTTTCATTTGCGGTGGGCAGACGGCATGTGGTGTTGTCTATCAAAGGGTATGCGGTGATTTCCCGCTTACTTGAAGGCGAATTTATGCAATATGCCCGCACCATTCCCCAAGAAATCAAAACCACCGTGTTTGCCAACACCCGTATGTTGATGCAAGCAGTGGACCGCGCCTCGTTGGTGATTAACGACCGTTTAAAATCCCCGCTTGTGTGTGATTTTCACAATGACGCCATTCGCATTTCTTGTTCCACTTCGCTTGGCAGTGCGTCGGATAGCGTGGATGTGAAACTTGACGGTGTGGAAGAACAGATGGGTTTTAACAGCCGTTTCTTATTAGATGCGCTGAAAAACAGTGAAACGGACGAAATTCGTATTGAACTGAACGGTCCGTTGTCCCCGATGAAAATTTTACCCGCACAGGGTGATGCGTTCTTATTCTTAGTATTGCCCGTGAGGATGAAAAAATGAGAGAAATCATCAAATTAGAAGCGCCGTTTATTCGTTTGGACGACGCACTGAAATTTACGGGTGTTGTCGGCACGGGCGGTCAGGCAAAACTTCTCATTCAAAGCGGGTTGGCAAAGGTCAACGGTGAAGTGTGTACCATGCGCGGTAAAAAACTCCGCGCGGGGGATTGCGTGCAGATTGAAAGTGAAGGAAAAGAGATAGAAATTGCGGATTGATACGTTAACCCTTTCGGGGTTTCGAAATCTGGCGCCGACTGCGGTACAGTTTACAGACGGCGTGAATATTCTCTACGGTGATAACGCGCAAGGAAAAACCAATCTACTCGAAGCGTGTTGGTTGTTTACCGGCGGCAAAAGTTTTCGCGGTGCGAAAGACGCGGAGTTGGTAACGTTCGGCGCCGGAAAAGCCGATTTGGAACTGCAGTTTGAAGCGGGCGAACGCGTACAAAACGCCGCGCTCACCATTCAAAAACGCCGTTCGCTCATTTTAAACGGTGTTCCGCAAAAATCTCCTACCGTGATGGCGGAAAAATTCCATGCGGTGGTGTTTTGCCCCGCACATTTGCGTCTGATAGCGGGTGCGCCGGAAGAACGCCGTAAATTTGTGGATGCGGCTTACTGTCAACTGCGCCCTGCGTATATTGGCATATTGTCCGAACACGCCCGCACCCTCACCCAACGAAACGCACTGTTGCGCCGCTTGCGCAGCGGGGAAATTTCTCAAAACGAGGGAGCGTCACTGCTGGACGTGTGGGACGAGAAACTGGCAACCGCCGCCGCAAAGGTGACGCTGGCACGCATGGCGTACTTAAAAAAAATCAGTCCCATTGCGGCAGAAATTTATGCCGGATTGTCGGGCGGCGCGGAAACGATGGGCATTGCTTTGCAAACGGCTGCTGTCGGCGGCGGGGCAGAGGAAATCGCGCAAAGTTACGTCACATTATTGCGACAAGCGCGTGCACAAGACGTCGGTGCGGGATTTTCCACCGTCGGTGCGCACCGTGAAGATATTGATATCACCATTGACGGCGTTTCCTCAAAACAATTTGCGTCGCAAGGACAACAACGCAGTTTAGTGCTCGCGTTAAAACTCGCCGAAGCGTCGCTTTTGAAAGAAACCACCGGCGAACAACCGGTTGCACTACTCGATGACGTGATGAGTGAACTGGATATCAAACGACAGGATTATATCTTAAACCATATCCACGATTGGCAGGTACTCATCACCTGTTGCGACCCCATTGCACTGGAACGGCAAACGGGCGGCAAGGTATTTCATATACAAAACGGAAAAATAATTACTTAATATACAAATTGTAAAGGAAAAAACGGTATGTATTTACATATAGGGCAGGATACGGTGGTGCCGCAAAGAGAGATTGTGGGCATTTTCGATATGGATAACACCACCGTTTCCAAGCACACTCGACAATTTTTAACCGCCGCACAAAAAGCGGGGCGGGTGGTCACCGTATCACCCGATTTACCGAAATCGTTTGTGGTGTGTGTGGATAAAGCGCAAAAAGAAACGGTATATATTTCCCAGATTTCGGCGGCAACGCTGAAAGGGCGGGCTTTGATAAAGACAGACAAAAGAAAGAGGTAACACGATGGCTACGGAAATGGAATTGGACCGCGCTTTGGAAGAAAGTTTGACAAAAGCGGATGATACGGCGTATGACGCCAGTCAAATTCAGGTGCTGGAAGGTTTGGAAGCGGTGCGGAAGCGCCCCGGTATGTATATCGGCTCCACCGGACCGCGCGGATTGCACCATTTGGTGTATGAAATTGTGGATAACTCTATTGACGAGGCGCTGGCGGGATATTGCACCCATATTGAGGTAGATATTTTACCCGACGATATCATCACCGTGCGGGATAACGGCCGCGGTATCCCCGTGGATATCAACGAAAAATTAGGATTACCCGCCGTAACGGTGGTGTTGACCGTGTTGCACGCGGGCGGTAAGTTCGGCGGCAGCGGTTATAAAGTGTCGGGCGGTCTGCACGGCGTGGGCTCGTCGGTTGTGAATGCGTTGTCCGAGTGGTTGGAGGTGGAAATCTCCCGCGACGGCAAGGTATATGCACAACGGTTCTCCCGCGGTACCCCTGAAAACGATTTAACAGTGATTGGTGAGTCGACCGAAAACGGCACCCTTATTCGGTTTAAAGCGGACCCGCAGGTGTTCACCGAAACCACCGAATACGATTTTGAAACGCTGCAAAAACGTCTGCGCGAGCAAGCGTTCTTGAATGCGGGACTGAAAATCACCCTGTCCGACCGCAGAGATGAAAATAATATCGTGTCGGAAGAATACTGCTATGAGGGCGGTATTGCGTCGTTCGTGGAATTTTTGAATAAAGTGCGCGGCAACGTCGCGTTGCACGACGAAGTGGTGCATATGTCCATCGCCAAAGGCGATTCTATCGCGGAAGTCGCGTTCCAGTACACCGACAGTTACAACGAAACCATCATTTCGTTTGCGAATAACATTCACACGGTGGACGGCGGTACGCACGAAGATGCGTTTAAAAAAGCCATCACCAGAATTTTAAACGATTATGCTTATCGGTATAAATTATTAAAAGACGGCGATTCCAAACTGAAAGGTGACGACGTGCGGGAGGGTATCACCGCGGTCATCAGCGTGAAACTCACCGAAGCGCAGTTTGAGGGTCAGACCAAAGCAAAACTCGGTAACACCGCTATGGGCACGCTGGTCAACACCCTTTTGAACGAGAAATTGGTGCCGTTCTTGGACGAAAACCCCGCTGTCGGCAAAGCCGTTTTGGAAAAATGTATCAATGCGGCACGTGCGCGCGAAGCGGCGCAAAAAGCGAGAGAAAATGCGCGGAACAACAAGAAATTATCCGCGACCAGAATGCCCGAAAAGTTGGCGGATTGTATCTGGACCGATGCCGAGCGCACCGAACTGTATATCGTCGAGGGCGATTCCGCAGGCGGTTCTGCCATTCAAGGCAGAGACCGCAACTACCAAGCCATTCTCCCGCTGTGGGGTAAAATGCTCAACGTGGAAAAGGCACGTATTGATAAAGTGTATACCAACGAAAAACTGTTGCCGGTGGTGGTCGCACTCGGTTGCGGTATCGGTGAGGATTTTGATATTTCCAAACTGCGTTACGGAAAAATTATCATTATGGCGGATGCTGACGTGGACGGTTCGCACATCCGTACCTTGCTGCTCACCTTCTTCTTCCGGTATATGCGGCCGTTGGTGGACGAGGGACACGTGTATATCGCACAACCCCCTCTGTATAAAGTTTCCAGAGGTAAACAGGTGCGGTATGCGTTCTCGGACGAAGAGAGAGATACTTATATTACCGAACTCGGCGGCAACGCCGACGTACAACGGTATAAAGGTCTTGGTGAAATGGACCCTGACCAGTTGTGGGAAACCACGATGGACCCCGCGTTCCGCACCATGCTGAAAGTGGAGTTGTCTGATGCGGTTGCGGCAGATGAAACCTTTACCATCTTAATGGGCGACAAGGTGGAACCGCGTCGCGAATTCATCGAAAAGAACGCAAAATATGTGTCGAATCTCGACATTTGAGGAATAACCGAATGAAAGAGACTTTTAGGGGGGCGGCGTTCCCCGTTGATCTCAGTCGCGAGGAATATGTACGCTCGCAGGAGATTTTGTCAAAACGCGCCGGCGGCATGACACGCGGGATGCGTGTTATATCGTTGTTTATGCTGGCGGCTTGCGTCGTAATGGGCATACTGGATTTTCAGTATTCCCACCAACCGGATTGGTCGCTTGTTTCTCTGTTGGTATTGCTTATCGTCTCAGAACTGTGGATGATGCTCACCTTACCGACTCAACTCAAACGCCGCAGTGAAGCGGCATACGATGCGACGGTATACGGCGGATACGAATTTTCAGGAACGGTTACCGTTGAATCGGATGCCGTCCGCAAACGCACAGCGACATCGACGGCGGTGATTCCGTATGAACAATGCCGCGTGTACGCCGAAACGGTGGACATGATGATTTTTTGCGGAATGGACGGAAAATCAATTGTTATTCCCGCACGGT
>JAZOCQ010000047.1:0-17583 GCA_045596565.1 Acutalibacteraceae bacterium | reverse complement strand
CGTATTTGTTCATTTTACAAAACATTTCCGCTAACCTGGGCGGTATGTTAACGCCGTTCGGCAACCCGCAAAACCTATATTTATATTCCTATTTTAAAATTCCGACCATTGAGTTTTGCTCGATTATGTTGCCCCCGTTTGTGTTGGCGGTGGCGTTGCTTGCGGTTTGTTGTTTGTTTGTAAAACCTATTAAACTGGACATCCATCAAAACTTCTCTGAAAAACTGCGTGTCAAACATACGTTACTTTACAGCGCATTATTCGTATTTTCCATTCTGATTGTGTTCAGGGTCATTCCGTTTTGGGTAGGCCTTTTATTGGTGCCTTTGGTGTTGTTCATCGTGGACAGACAAGCGCTATTTATGGTGGATTATGCGTTGCTCGGTACATTCTTCTTTTTCTTTATCTTTGCGGGGAACCTTTGCAGAATAGAGGCGGTCAACACGGCGCTTTCGGCACTGTTGCAAAAGGACACGCTATTGGTTTCGGTACTTGCTTGCCAAGGTATCAGCAACGTGCCGTCAGCCATATTGCTTTCCCGCTTCACCACAAATTATCAAGCGTTGTTAATGGGCGTCAATATCGGTGGTACAGGAACGTTGATAGCGTCGCTTGCAAGCCTTATCACATTTAGCGAACACCGTATTCTGTATCCCGGTCATACCAAACAATATTTTTGGCTGTTTACGTTGATAAATGCGGTTTTTCTCGTCATTATGACGTTGGCGGCACGATGTATCTTTTTATAAAAAAAGGGAGACGACTTCTTTCGGAAGTGTCTCCCTTGTTTTTATTTTTCCAGCAATCTGTCCATAATGGAGGGACCGTGTTCGATAAACACGCCGGTGTTCGTGGCAGTGTCCTCGTTGAACGTATCCACACCGTTTTGCTCTTTGCGGGAATCGTACAACACAAACGGTACGGGGTCACTTGCGTGGGTGCGGGTGTGAAGCGGGGTGGGATGGTCGGGCATAATGAGGATGCGGTAGTCGTCGCCCGAATTTTTGAGATAGTCTACCAACGGGCACAACACCTGACGGTCAATTTCTTCAATCGCCTTTACCTTGTTTTGCGCTTCACCGCGGTGACCGCATTCGTCGGGTGCTTCCACGTGGACGTATACCAGTTCAATGCCTTTATCAAACAATGCTTTTGCCGCCTCGGCTTTGCCCGCAAAGTTGGTGTCAAGATAACCGGTAGCGCCCGCAACGTCGGGAATTTCCATATTGGCGCACACGCCGATGCCTTTTAATAAATCCACGGCGGATATAACGCCCGCCGACACGCCGTTTTTCTCTTTAAAATCACGCAGTTGCGGTTTTCTGCCCTCGCCCCACAACCAGATGGAAGTGACGGGACGTTCTCCTTTGGCAATACGCGCCAAGTTTACGGGGTGGTCTTTGAGAACCGCCACACTCTCTTTCATGAGTGCAATGAGTGGCTGTGCCGCTTCGGTTTTGCTCAAATAGTCACCGATGACCCGCCCGCTGATGTCGTGGGGCGGGGTCATGTCGCCAAGTTCGGTTGTGCCGTTTGCGACGGTGAGACAATGGCGGTAACTCACGCCCGCGTAGAAAGTGTAGATGTCATTGCCCAATTTTTCGGCGATGGTTTGCATAATTTCTGTCGCTTCGGCGGTGGAAATATCGCCCGCGCAATAATCTACCATGGTTTTATCTGCATAGTTTTCCTCGTCCGACAGGGTGACGAGGTTACAACGCAACGCAACGTCGGTATCTTTCAAATCCACACCGATGCTGGCGGCTTCCAACGGAGAACGCCCGGTATAACACTCCATGGGGTCATATCCCATCACCGAAAGGTTGGCAACGTCACTGCCGGGTTTGAGCCCTGCGGCAACAGTGCGGCAAAGGCCTACCGTAGCAGTTCTTGCCAGCGCGTCCATGCACGGCTTTTTCGCCAGTTGCATGGGAGTTTTGTTATCAAGTGCGGGGAACGGCGTATCCGCCATACCGTCGCACAACATCACCAGATATTTCATAGGAAAAACTCCTTTATGTAACAAGATGAGTATAGCATACCATACCTTTACGCAAAAAGCAAAACAAATCGGTTGCAATTTATATAAAAAATCGGTATAATAAGATGTCTTTACGAAAGGGGATGCGGTTTATGAGAATGCGCCGTAAAAAATATTTAGATGAACGAATTAGAGCGCGTGAGGATTATCTCACAGTACCCGCGCACCCTGAAAACAAGGATTTTCGGTTAGCAATGGCGCAACCCGCCTATCTTGATTTGGAAAAGTTGTTTCAAAAACCGCAACCGCTGTGGCTGGAAATCGGTTGCGGTCTGGGTACGTTTGCGGTGGAAACCGCGAAACGCAATCCGAACGTTAATATTTTAGCCGTGGAAAAGGTGGCAAACGTGGTGGTGTCTGCCGCAGAAAAAGCGGCGGCAGCAGAACTTAGCAATCTGCACTTTTTACAGTGCGGTGCGGAATACCTGCCGCGGTATCTGCACGCAGGTACGGTGCAACGGCTGTTTTTGAATTTTTCTTGCCCGTATCCGAAAAAACGGTATGCTACCCACCGTTTGACGCATGCACGGTTTTTGGAATTGTATAAAATGTTGTTAGCACCTAAGGCGGAAATTCATCAAAAGACGGATAATATGCACTTTTTCGAATTTTCCATTGAGCAGTTCACAAACAGCGGCTATGCGCTGAAAAACGTGTCGCTCGATTTACATAACAGTGATTTTGAGGGTAATATCGTCACCGAATACGAAAAACGGTTTTCCGATTTGGGACAACCGATTTACCGTTTGGAAGCGTATGTGAAATAAAATGCAGAAAGGTGCAACTATATGGAAATGGTATGGTTAACCGCATTGGGCGTAGGCGGTGCGACGGTGTTCGGTTCGATTGTCGGCTTTGCGTTTCGTAAAGTTTCCCACAAATTTTCGGATATCGTGCTGTCATTTGCCGCAGGCGTGATGTTGGCGGCGGCGATACTCGGCTTGATTTTGCCGTCGGTGGAATACGGTGGTAAATACGGCGTTATCATAACGGTCGTGGGCGTCTTTGCGGGTGCTGTGTGTTTAAATTTTATCGATAAATTGGTACCGCATCTGCACAAATTAATGGGCGGTCCGGAAGAAGTGCACAATAACGCCGATTTGAATAAGGTGCTGTTGTTTGTCACCGCGATTGCGATACACAATCTGCCGGAAGGTTTGGCGGCGGGTGTTGGCTTCGGCGCGGGCAACACCGCGCAAGCATTGATGATAGCGGGCGGTATCGCCTTGCAAAACATCCCCGAGGGTATGGTGATTATCGCGCCGATGTTGGCGGCGGGTGTGACACCGCATAAAACTTTTGTGTGTGCTATGCTAACCGGTGTGGTAGAGGTGGTCGGTACGCTCATCGGCTATTTTGCTGTGAGTATTTCTACTGCTGTTTTGCCGTTTGCGCTCGCCTTTGCGGGCGGCACGATGCTGTATGTGATTAGTGATGAGATGATTCCCGAAACCCATGCGCACGGACACGAACGCGGTGCGACGTATGCGTTGCTCATAGGCTTTTGTGTGATGCTGGTATGTGACGTATTGTTAGGATGAAAGTAAAACAGTCCAACGGAGTGCTCCGTTGGGCTGTTTTTTTATTGTTCAAATAACGGCAAAAGTGAAACGTACGCATACAGAGAGCCTAAGCACACGAGTGGTTTTTTATCCGCTGTCGCGGCGGCTTTTGCCGCAAAAAAGGCGGTGGCAATATCGGTATAGCTTTGCGCGTCCAGTCCCGCCTCTTGTAACACGGCGGCATACCGCGTGGCTTCCAATGCTCGCGGAGAATCGGGGGTAAAGGTGAATGCGCGGTCGGCAACGGTGGACAGGATAGCGGCAATGTCGGTATAGTCTTTGTCCTGTAACACACCTGTCAACAGGCATACACGCTGTTCGCCGAAATAGGTTTTGATACTGTCTACTGCCGCGGTAATCCCTTGCGGGTTGTGTGCGCCGTCAAAAATAATGAGCGGGTCACGGCTCACCACCTCGAACCGCGCGTGCCACACGGTGTTTTGGAGTCCCTTACACACCGCGTGCGTCGGAATGTTCCATCCGTTTTCCCGCAATATTTCGACAGTGTTCAGTACAATGGCGGCATTATACGGTTGATAGGTGCCCAGCAACGGCAGGGAAATATTGTCCCACTTGTCGTAATCAAACACGGTGCCCGAAAGAGAGGTTTCCTGTACGGTGAGGGGTGTATAGTCCACCCGTCTGTACGGTGCTTGTCGTTCCCCCGCAACAGTCTCAATGACGGCGGCGGCTGTGTCGTCAGCACCGCCGTATAACACGGGCGCACCCGCTTTGATAATGCCTGCCTTTTCGCTGGCGATTTGCTCAATAGTATCTCCCAAAATGGCGGTGTGGTCAAGGGCAATCCCCGTAATCACCGACAAAAGAGGGTGGGGAATGACGTTGGTGGAATCAAGTCTGCCGCCCAGTCCCGTTTCCAGTACCACAATATCACAGTCGTGGCGTTTAAAGTAGGCAAATGCCATGGCGGTGATGATTTCAAACTCGGTGGGGGTATCCGCCATATCGTCTGCAATGGGGCGCACCGTCTCTGTGAGCGAAATCAATTCTGCGTCCGAGATAGGTTCGCCGTTTATCTGCATCCGTTCGTTGAATCGACGAATGTAGGGGGAGATATATAGTCCCACTTTATATCCCGCCGCTTGCAGTATAGAAGCGGTCATCGCACAAAAAGAGCCTTTGCCGTTGGTGCCGGCTACGTGGATGCAGTTTAAATCTTTTTCGGGATTGCCTAACGCTTTACACAGCGTTTCAATGCGGTCAAGTCCCGGTTTACAGAAACTGCGGTTGGTACCGTGGATATAGTCTAGTGCTTGCTCGTAGGTCATGTCAGTGTCCTCCCTTTATGCGCTCTAACTGGGAGAGAATGGCTTTATTTTTGAGGATGCCGTATAAAAGGAAGCCTTCAGCGGCGCCGATAATGGCATAGTTTAACAAGCGCCACATCGCCAATTCCCAAAGCGGCATATCGTAGAAGGCGGCAAGTCCAAGGGTCTTGACTATCACTGAGCCCACAAGATGCGCGAGTGCGGTGGTAAGCAAAACCCGCACACGCGGGGGTAGTTTTGGGGTGTAGCGATAACAAACGCCGCCAATACAGCCAATCAGTGCACCGCCCAGTGTGATAAGGGGGTTGATGGTGTACCCCACCAGCAAACAACCGATAAGGTCAGCCGCAACGGCGGTCAGCGCCCCGACGACGGGGCCAAACGCCACACCTGCCAGTAACAACGGCAGATTTTCAAAACTGAATCGCAAAACATCGCCGCCGCGAATGGCGAGATATTTGCCGCAAATGATGCTCAAAGCGGTGAGCAGTGCGGCGGCGACCATAATAGCGGGTGAACGCATTTTTTTGCGCATAAAAATAACCTCCTTTTACGGCAAAGTAGGTTTGCAACAAGCCATAAAAGGAGGCAATCTCCGTATTTACAGCGGGATGCAGTTTGTGAACCGCAAGCGGTTTCCCGCTTTTCGTCCTCGCGGCAACTCCCCGTCCGCGTGACACTTAACGCTCACAGACTTACTCTGTCGCACACAGTGTAGCACACTTTTTTCGCTTTCGCAAGTGCTTCTTGCAATTTTCGACGGTTGGCTTTATAATACAATATATATTGTATAAGAGGTGGGCAAATGAGCGGGCCGTGCGAGATGTGTGCGTATTATGCGTATGACGAGTATACCGATAGTTACGAATGTCTGGTGTCCATGGATGAGGACGAGGTATACCGTTTTTTAAGCAGTTCGAAGGACGACTGCCCCTATTTTCGGGCAGACGATGAATATGCCGTTGTGAGAAGGCAAAATTGAAGGAGAAAAACATGGTTGAACTGGGTATTATTGCGGCAATGGAAATAGAAGCGCAACCGCTGGTTGCGTGTATGACCGACGTGGTGACCGAAACAGTCAGCGGCGTGCGGTTTGCAAAGGGAAATTTATACGGTCACACGGCGGTGGTGGCGGTATGCGGTGTCGGCAAGGTGTTTGCCGCGCTGTGTGCGCAGACGATGATACTGCGCTATCAACCGGTGCGGATTATCAACACCGGTGTGGCGGGCAGTCTCACTACTCGTCTGTCTATCGGCGACCTTGTGATTGCAACGCAGGTAGTACAGCACGATATGGATACTTCCGCATTGGGGGACCCCGTAGGACTGTTGTCCGGCATCAATAAGGTGTATCTCCCCGCCGACACCGATACGATAGAGCGTTTGACCACTGCCGCACAGGGCATCGGCGTGCGTGCGCTTTGCGGCACAGTTGCTTCGGGCGACCGTTTCATTTCGGATGGCGAACATAAAACGTGGATTGCGGATACGTTCGGCGCACTGGCTTGTGAGATGGAGGGTGCGGCTATCGGACAGGTTTGCTATGTCAACAACGTGCCGTTTGCGGTGGTGCGTGCCATTTCGGACGATGCGTCGGGACAAGCCCAGATGGACTATCCGCAGTTTAGTGCCATGGCGGCGAAAAACTCGGTTGCGCTCATTTGCCGCATGGCGCAAAATTTGACATAAACGTATAAATTGCGTATTGCGTTTACCCTTTATATATGGTATACTAATACGTAATTCCAAGAAAAGGAGAGGAATATTTTGGCTCAAATCATTGCATTTGTGGTATATTTTCTTGCCATGTTGGGCATCGGCGTGTTTTTCTTTTTCAAATCGAAAGGCGCGGGCGAAAAGGAGTATTTCTTAGGCGGGCGTTCTATGGGCCCGTGGGTGACTGCGATGAGCGCGCAGGCGTCCGATATGAGCGGCTGGTTGCTGATGGGTTTCCCCGGCAGTATTCTGGCGTTCGGTATGGGCAAGGTGTGGATTGGTATCGGTCTGGCACTGGGTACCGCTGCTAACTGGATTTTGGTGGCGCGCCGTCTGCGCCGTTTTTCCAAAGCGTCGGGTGATGCTATCACCTTGCCGCAGTACTTAACCAATCGCTTTGCTTCGTCTAGCCCCATGCTCAAAGTGGTATGCGCGATTATCTTCCTTATCAGCTTTACGGTGTACGTCGCTTCCGCTTTCCGTTCGGGTACGTTGGTGTTCGCGGCGGTCATCCCGTGGTTCCAAGACCATCAATTGCTCGCTATGATTATCTTTGCGTTGCTGATTTTGTGCTATACCTTCCTTGGCGGTTATAAAGCGGTTTGCTGGACCGACTTTTTCCAAGGTCTTTTGATGTTGGTCGCGATATTGGCAGTGCCGATTGTGATGGCTTCGTTTGGCAACTTCGATACCGGTTTCAATGATGCATTCAAAGAGGGTATCAGCGCTTTCAACACCAATCCGTTCACGGCTTCTTGGCAGGACATTGTGTCGGGCTTAGGTTGGGGACTTGGTTACTTCGGCATGCCGCACATTCTGGTGCGTTTCATGGCGATTGAAAAACCCTCTATGGTGAAAAAGAGCGCAACCGTTGCGATTATCTGGGTAGCACTCACCCTTGGCGCGGCGATTATGATTGCGTTCTTGGGCAGAAGTTTTCTCTTTGGCGACGGCGTTGCCTTGGCAGACATGTTGTTACCCGACAGAAAAGAAGAAGTGTTCATTGAGGTTGTGCGCAATATTTTTCCCGGTTTCATCGCGGGTATCCTGCTTGCGGCTATCATTGCCGCTGCTATGTCCACGGCAGATTCTCAGTTGTTAGTAGCTTCCTCTTCGTTTGCCAGCGACATCTATAAACCGATTATCCGCAAAAACAAAGCGTCCGAAAAAGAGATGCTTTGGGTCGGCAGAGCGGTGGTTATCGTGGTGTCCTTGGTCGGTTTTGCGATTGCGGCATCCGGTTTAGGAAAAGCAAATTCTTGGGCGGGCAACATCATGAACATGGTGGAAAATGCCTGGGGTCTGTTCGGCGCGGCGTTCGGACCGGTTGTGATATTGTCGCTGTTCTGGAAACGCTTTAACTACGCGGGCGCATTGGCGGGTATCCTCGCAGGCGCGATTGCGGATATTGCATGGTTGGTGCTGTTCACCAACACGGTTATCAAAACGCCTTTGTATGCAACCGGTGTATATGAAATTGTGCCCGGTTTTATCGTGGGTATGTTGGTTGCGGTGATTGTGACACTGTGCACCAAAGCACCGTCGGATGAAGTCAATGCCATTTTCGAAAAAGCAACCGATGCAGCGATTGACGATTAAATAAAAAGCAAGCGGTGTGGGCAAAATGCCCACACCGCTTTTTTATTGTGAAACAACAAGGTTCTTATTTGCCTTCGTACGTGATGACAGAGGATACGTCATATTTTTGCAATTTTTCTCTGCCTTTGAGCCCTGCCAGTTCCATCAAGAACACGATTTTTACTACTTCTCCGCCCAGCTGTTCGATAAGTTCTGCCGCCGCTTTGATGGTGCCGCCGGTGGCGATAAGGTCATCAATCAAGACCACCTTTTGCCCCGCTGTAATGGCGTCCTTGTGCACTTCAATGGTAGCAGTACCGTATTCCAAATCGTATTCCTTTTCCACTGTTTCGCAAGGGAGTTTTCCTTTTTTGCGGATAAGCACAAACGGCTTATGCAGATTGTAGGCAATCGGCATACCGAAGATGAAACCGCGCGATTCGGTGCCCGCAATCACGTCACAGTCCACCTGCTCAACCAGTTTTTGCATTTCATTCACAGCCAGTTGCAAACCGTCTGCATCCTGCAATACCGAGGTCACATCCCGAAAGATGATGCCTTCTTCGGGGAAATCGGGAATACTTCTGACATAGTCTTCCATTTTTTTCATAGAGGACACTCCCTATTTCGTGATAAATAGCACGCCCAGCGTGTTCGGGCCGCAGTGGGAGGAGATGGTGCAACCGGCACGGGTGATGAGAATTTCGTCAAAGTTACCGTATTGCTGGACCAATTCTTTGACCAGCGCAATGCGTTCTTCGGAAATACCCGAATGGGTGATGAAAATACGGCGGGTGTCGATGTCGGTGCGGTCTTTCAATTGGTCAGCAACATAATCGGATAACGCTTTTTCCAGTGTGCCGCGATATTTCTTGTCCACGCCCATTGCGCCGTTTTCGGCGGTACTTACTTTGATGGAGGGTTTGAGTTTGAGTACGTTTGCGCCCATCATAGCGAGTGCGGAGCATCTGCCGCCTTTGTGCAGGAATTCGAGATTGTCAATGACGAAAGAAGCGCTGATTTTGGGCGCAATTTCATTGAGTTCTTTGACAATATCCGCCGCTTCCATACCTTTGGCAATGCGCTCGGCCGCTTCGATAACCAACAAGCCTGAACCGGTGGATAAGTTGCAACTGTCCACAGCATACAGACCGTCGATTTCGGTGGAAGCGATACGGCAATTGTTGTGCGAGGAAGAAAGTGCGGAACCCAGGCTGATGTAAATGACGTCGTTGCCCGCATCAATATAGGGTTTGCAAAAATCGATGTATTCGGAAGTGTTGACCGCCGCCGTTTTGGGTAGAACGCCTTTTTCACGGTAGGTCGCGTAAATTTCATCGGGGGTAATGGTCACACCATCGTCATACGGCTCGCCGTCTACCAACACGTGCAACGGATAAATGTTTACTTGATATTTTTCCACCAATTCAGGGGAAAGGTCACAGGTGCTGTCGGCACAAAGAACGATATTTTTAGCCAAGGGGCAACATCCTTTCATGGTTAGTATTGTATACAGTATAACACATTTTCTATCAAAATGCAAGCCTGCCATTTATTGACAACTACGTGAAAAAACAGTATACTGATACTGTATATCATGCACACGGAAACGGAGGGTGCCGGTGGGAACATTTACATATACGGTACCGGACGCTTTTGACGGACAGACGGTGCAAAATTTTCTGCGACAGGGCTGTCATTTGTCCTGGCGCATGGTGGTTAAACTCAAACGTGTGGAAAACGGCATCACGGTGGACGGTATCCATAGCCGTACCATCGACCGCGTGCGCGCGGGACAAACGGTGACGGTCACCATGCCCACCGATGAGGTAAAAATTGAGGGAATGGATATTCCCTTGCAAATTGCGTATGAAGATGCGTATTTGCTGATTGTGGACAAACCGCCCTTTTTGGCGGTGCACCCGTCTGCGGGAAAGCCTGACCCCACCCTTGCCAATGCGGTGGTATATTATTTTGAAAACCAAGGAACGCCGATGTCCTTTCGGCCGCTGAGTCGTTTAGACCGCAACACTAGCGGTCTACTCACCGTTTCCAAAAGCAGTCATCTGGCGTTTGCGCTCACCGGCGAGGTTGAAAAGACGTATCTGGCTGTGGTGTGCGGGGAATTGTACGGGGAGGGCGTGATTGATGCGCCCATTCGCGTCAAGGAAGGCTCGATTATCACCCGCGAAATCGGCGAGGGCGGCAAGCCCAGCCGCACGCATTGGCGAGCACTTGCCACAGACGGTGATATTTCACTGGTGCAGTTACAATTGGAAACAGGGCGTACTCACCAAATTCGGGTGCACATGGCACATATCGGACACCCGCTTATCGGGGACACGGTATACGGCGCCGACGAAACGTTGCCGCGCCACGCATTGCATTGCACACGGTTGCAGTTTACCCACCCTGTCAGTAACGAGAGTATGGACATTCACAGCGGTTTGCCGGAGGATATGCGGCAATTGTTAGCGGTACATAATTTGGAGGTAAAAGATGATTAAGGCGTGCGTTTTTGATATGGACGGTACCGTTTCGGATACCATTGAGAGCATCCGCTTTTTCGGTAATAATGCGCTGAAAAAGTACGGTTTAAAAGGGCATACTGCCGACGACTATAAAATCATGGTGGGCAACGGCGCCGCTATTTTGGTGCGCCGCATGGTAGAGAAAAACGGTTGTACCGACGAAGAGGTCTATCAAAAGGTGCTAAAAGAATATAATGAAACGTATGACAATGATTTTTTATATCTGACAAAACCGTATGACGGTATTATCGAATTGTTGGATGCGTTACGTGAGCGTGGTATTCTCACAGCGGTATTATCCAACAAACCGCATTCCACCACCTTGAAAGTGGCAGATGCGCTGTTTGGTGACCGTTTTGACGTGGTGTTCGGTCAGCGGGAGGGCAAGCCTATCAAACCCGACCCCACCGTGCTCAAAGAAATTCTGGCGGATTGGGGAATTGACCCGCAAGAATGTATGTATTTGGGTGATACGGGCACCGACATGAAGACAGGCAAAGGCGGCGGCGCTTTTACGGTGGGCGTGTTGTGGGGTTTTCGTTCGGAACAGGAGTTGCGGGAAAACGGTGCGGATGTTATCATCAGCATGCCGCAACAAGCTTTGGAGTTGCTGTAAAGGATAGCGTATGAAGATTGGTATGATTGGATGCGGGCGTTGGGGCTCGCTGATAGCGTGGTATTTGGATAGTTTACATCATGAAGTGACGGTGTATGGGCGGGAAAGTTCTGTCAATATGCAACGGTTTTTAAAGGACCGGTGCAACGATTTGTTGGAACTGCCTCAATCGGTACAACTTACCACCTCTCTTGCGTGTGTGGCTGAGGCGCCGACCTTGATTATTTCCATTGCGGCACAAAATTTGCGCAGTGTGGTGGAACAGTTGCGTGCTCTCAATCTGCGCGACCGCGTAATTGTGTTATGTATGAAAGGTATTGAAGCGGATACCGGTTTGCGGTTATCCCAAATCGTGCAGGAAGGACTGCATCCGTCCAACAAGGTGGCGGTGTGGCTCGGCCCCGGTCACGTGCAGGATTTTTACGCGGGTATCCCGAACTGTATGGTAATCGACAGCGCGGATGAGCAGATAAAAACGCAGTTAATTGAGGCTTTCTCCGGCCCGCTCATTCGCTTTTATTACGGCACTGACCTTGTCGGTAACGAAGTGGGCGCCGCCGCTAAAAACGTGGTGGGTATTGCCGCGGGTGTTTTGGATGGTTTGGGATTATCCACCTTAAAAGGTGCACTGATGTCCCGTGGTACAAGAGAAATCGCGCGGCTCATCGTCGCTATGGGCGGCAACGAATTGTCGGCATACGGGCTTTGCCATTTGGGTGACTATCAGGCGACTTTGTTCTCGCCGCACAGTCATAACCGCTATTACGGCGAGTGTCTGGTGAGCGGAAAACCATTTGATAAACTTGCCGAAGGGCATGCGACGGCGTTGGCGTTACATAAGTTATCGGAGCAATATGGGGTGGAACTGCCCATTTGCGAGGCGGTGTATCAGATATTGTATCACGGAGCCGATCCCAAACAAGCCATTGCAGGTTTGTTTGAAAGACGGCAAACCACTGAATAATGTTTTAAAGGGAGGGGGATATGGTGGAAAAACAGGTCGTAGGACGTTTTGCACCGTCTCCCTCCGCTCGTTTGCATTTAGGGAATGTTTTGTGCGCTCTGCTTTCATACTTGTCTGCAAAAAGTGTCGGCGGGAAAGCTTTGTTACGCATCGAGGACATTGATACGGCGCGTTGTACTGCACAAAACACCCAGATGCTCATAGACGATTTGCATTGGCTGGGTTTTGAATGGGACGGCGGGGAAGACCCTGCCGACTATCAAAGCGCACGAACCGAAATATACGCACAGCAGTTGGAACGCTTACGTGAAAAAGGGCTGGTATATCCGTGCTATTGCACCCGCGCACAACTGCACGCCGCATCTGCGCCGCACGGCAGTGACGGAGTACCGGTGTATGACGGACGTTGTCGCAAAGCCATGGAAAACGGCGAAGCGCCGCCCGCTGACCGCGTGCCTGCGTGGCGGTTGCGCGTACCAAAACGAGAAATTGCGTTTTCGGATGGCTTGCAAGGTCGATACAGCGAACGGCTGGACACCGATTGCGGCGATTTTTTATTGCGTCGTTCGGACGGTATTTTTGCGTATCAGTTGGCGGTGGTGGTGGACGATGCACTCACCGGTGTGACACAGGTGGTGCGCGGGCGGGATTTGCTGGGTTCCACCCCCAGACAACTGTATGTATATGAATTGTTAGGGTACACACCGCCCGCGTATTATCACATTCCGCTGTTGTTGGGTGCGGATGGTTCCCGTCTTGCCAAACGCGACCGCGCACTGGATGTCGGTGCTTTGCGCGAGCGTTTTTCCTCTCCCGAACCGCTCATTGGTATGCTCGCTTATAATTGCGGCATCTTACCGCGGTATATGCCAATTTCTATTGAAAAGTTGCTGCCGCTGTTTTGTTGGGAAACGGTCAAAAGCGAAGATATCCGTCTGTGCGATTGCGGGTTGTTATCATTTGTGTAAACTTGACTTTTATAGGTATATATTGTATACTGATTTTTAGTACATAAATTACCATTTTGGAAAGGATGCTTTTAAAATGAAAAAAATGATGCGTGTGTTGGCAATTTCTCTGGCCCTTGTAATGATGGTCGCTTGCTTTGCTGCTTGCGGTGCAAAAACCACCGGTGACAAAGTGTATAAAATCTGTTCGGATAATGCGTTTGCGCCGTTTGAATATTGGGATGAAACCGCAAACGACGGCAAAGGCGCGTATGTGGGTATCGATATGGATTTGCTTGCTGCGATTGCCGAGGACCAAGGTTTCCAATATGAAATGTGGAACGTCGGTTTTGACGCTTCCTGCGGCAACGTGCAGTCCGGTCAAGCGGATGCCATGATTGCGGGTATGACCATTCGTGATGACCGCAAAGAAATTTATGATTTCTCCGACCCCTATTTCACCGACGGTCAGATTATGTGCACCTCTGAAGACAGCGGTATCGATTCGCTGGAAGATTTACAAGGTAAAGTCATTGCCGCTAAGACCGGTACAATGGGTGCTGACTATGCGGAATCTATCAAAGACCAGTATGGTTTCACCATTCAGTATTATGAAGATTCCCCCACAATGTATCAGACGGTGATTAACAACAAAACCGTTTGCTTTGAAGACCGCGCCGTTGCCGGTGAGGCAATCAAAAAGGGTATTAAACTGGTTACCGTGGGCGAAACCATCAACCCCGCACCTTACGGCTTTGCAGTGAAAAAAGGCCTTAACGCCGAATTGATTGAAAAATTCAATGCGGGTCTCAAAAACATCAAGGAAAACGGCACCTATGCGCAAATCCTTGCAAAATACGGTATTACCGTTAACGAGTAATTTTGAAAGTTTCTAAACGTGGCACCGACCGTAACAGGGTCGGTGCTGTGTTTGGTGTGAGAGTGTTATTATGAATTTTGAAAAAGTCCTGCATGAAGCGACTCCGCTTTTGTTGGAAGGTATCAAACTGACCATCGGCATTTCGATACTTGCCTTGCTTATCGGGTTTTTCATCGGTTTGTTCGCGTGCTTGATGGGGTTGTCGAAAAATAAAATATTGAAAGGCATTTCCGCGGTATACGTATGGGTTATCCGCGGTACGCCGATGATTGTGCAGGCATTTGTGGTGTATTTCGGTATTCCGCAGTTGGTGCAAAACACCATTAACCCTACTTTTACCCTTACCCCGTTTGCCGCCGGTGTGATTACGCTGAGCCTCAATGCGGGTGCATACTTGTCTGAGATTTTTCGCAGCGGTATTCAAGCGGTGGATATCGGGCAGGTGGAGGCTTCCCGCAGTTTGGGGTTGTCCTCGTCTAAAACGATGGTCAAAGTGGTGTTGCCCCAAGCACTGAAAATCACCATTCCGTCGCTGGTTAACCAGTTTATCATTACCGTCAAAGACACTTCCATTTTGTCGGTTATCGGTTTGGCAGAGTTGGTCAACAAAGCGAAAATTTATGTCGGCGCGTCCTACCAGTTCTTTGCAACCTACATATTCGTTGCGATTTATTATCTGGTGGTCATCTCGGTATTGATGATACTTTCAAAATTTGTGGAGAAGAAGTTTAACTATGACAAAAAAGGTTAAGGTCACTGACCTGCATAAAAGTTTTGATGACCTGCATGTATTGTGCGGCATTGATATGGAAATCGACGAAGGCGAAGTGGTGTGCTTAATCGGTCCGTCCGGTTCGGGAAAATCCACCTTCTTGCGTTGCCTCAATCGTTTGGAGGAGTGCACCTCGGGTACCATTGAGGTGGATGGTTTTCGCATTTCCGACCCAAAAATTGACATAAATCAGGTACGGCGCAATATCGGCATGGTATTCCAGCAGTTTAATCTGTTTGCGCATATGACGGTGAAAAAGAATATTATGTTTGCTCCCGTTGAACTGAAATTGATGACTAAGACGCAAGCGGAGGAAAAAGCGATGGCGCTGTTGCGCCGTGTCGGCTTGGAGGATAAGGCGGACGTCTATCCTCATCAATTGTCCGGCGGTCAGAAACAGCGTGTGGCTATCGCGCGCGCGCTCGCAATGAACCCCGATATTATGTTGTTCGACGAGCCGACTTCGGCGCTCGACCCCGAAATGGTGGGCGAAGTGTTGCAGGTGATGAAAGAGTTGGCGGCGGAAGGTATGACCATGGTGGTGGTCACCCACGAAATGGGTTTTGCCCGCGACGTTGCCGACCGTGTGATATTTATGTCGGACGGTGTGATTTGCGAACAAGGCACGCCGGATGAAATTTTCAATACCCCCAAAGAAGAACGCACCAAAGAATTTTTGAGTTGCGTATTATAACAGCAAAAGAACCGCTCAACTTTCGTTGAGCGGTTCTTTTTTTGTTTCACATAATATCAGCAACCGCAGGAACCTACCACGCGCACGTTGTCGCAGTTGTTCGCGCAGCCGTTGCAGTCGTTGTTGCAGCCGCAACTGTTTTCACGGCATTGACGATGATGGGTATGACCGCAACCATTGTTGCGAGCACAACCCCAATCGCAATCGTTTTCACAGCCGCAACCGCAATTGCCGTTATCGGCATTAGCGATAATCAGCCAAGCCGCAATGATAAATAAGAGACCGTTACACATATTGTTTCACCTCCGCATGAGATGTAGGGAGGATAGGTTTTAAAGCCTATCCATCTCATACTATGCGAAAAGTGCCCATTCGGTGAGGTTTATAATACGTCGGCAATATCCAAAATGAGTCGTTCGGTCTTATCCCAACCGATGCAGGGGTCGGTGATGGATTGGCCGTATACGTCGCCGTCCACTTTTTGTGCGCCGTCCACGAGATAACTTTCAATCATAAAGCCTTTGACCAGTTTACGCACGTCGGGGTTGTAACGACAACTGTGCAGCACTTCTTTGGTGATACGCACCTGCTCCAAATATTTTTTACCCGAATTAGAGTGGTTGGTGTCCACGATGACACCGGGGTTTGTGAGGTTGGATTCGGCGTACAATTCGTGCAAGTGCACCAAATCTTCGTAATGATAGTTGGGGTAAGCTTTGCCGTCTTGGTCAACGTATCCGCGTAAAATCGCGTGTGTATAAGGATTGCCCGCGCTTTTGACTTCCCAGTTGCGATAGCAGAAGGTGTGGGAATGTTGACCCGCGTAAATGGCGTTCATCATCACCGATAAATCACCGCCTGTGGGGTTTTTCATACCCACCGGAATGGCAAGACCGCTGGCGGTCAAGCGATGTTGCTGATTTTCCACCGAACGTGCGCCCACTGCGACGTAGGATAACAGGTCGTTCAAATACCGATGATTTTCGGGATACAGCATTTCGTCGGCACTGCTCATTTGATAGTCGGCAAGCGCTTTCATATGCATTTTACGAATGGCGATAACGCCTTTGATGAGGTTGGGTTTTTCGTTGGGGTCGGGATAGTGCAACATACCCTTATAACCCGCACCTGTAGTACGGGGTTTGTTGGTATAGATACGGGGGATGATAATCAGTTTATCTTTGACTTTATCCTGCATCACACGTAATTTGCCGATATATTCCAGCACCGCATCCTCACGGTCTGCGGAACAAGGACCGATGACCAACACCATACGGTCGTCTTCGCCGCCAAACACTTTGCCGATTTCCTTGTCGCGGGCGGCTTTAATCTCTGCCACTTCATCTGACAGGGGATATTGTGCTTTGATTTCTTGTGGGATGGGTAATTTGCCGATAAATTGCATGTTCATGGTATATAGGGTCTCCTTTTAATCAGTCTTTCTTCTTATCAAATAAGGCACGGCGCGCGGTGGAATGGCGCATAGCGCGGCGCATACCGTCCACGTCGTTGTCGTACAGCATCTTACGAAATTGTGCGAACGTGTCTGCAAACGCATCCATGTGTTTTAATAACATTTCACGGTTGCACATAAACAGTTCTGTCCACATTTTATCGTTGATGCGGGCAATGCGGGTCAAATCGCGGAACGAGTCACCGGTATAGGCTTCCATACCCTCGGTATTGTTACAGTTCATCAGCGATACGGCGATACAGTGGGTGAGTTGCGACAAAAATCCAATTATATCGTCGTGCTCAGCTGGGGACAGACGGGACACCCGCAAAAACCCCAGTTCCTGTCCCAATTGTTCACATAACGCAATCGCTTGCGGCGTATTTTTATCGGTGGGGGTGACGATATAGTTGGCATTTTTGAAAATGGTATCATCGCTGTTTTGGACCCCCGACACTTCTTTACCTGCCATTGGGTGCGCCGCAATAAATTCGACGTCCTCACGCAACAGCTCTTGCACCGTATACACCACCGAACCTT
>JAZOCQ010000046.1:0-10418 GCA_045596565.1 Acutalibacteraceae bacterium | reverse complement strand
TGGACCACCCCCAACAAGAACGGTAACCTTAATATGCATCCCGACCACTGCCTCATCACCAATATCACGCCGGATAGCAAAATGGATGCTGCTTATCAAGTGGTGCGTTTCATGACCTTCACTACCAACGGCAATTTGGCGCGTTTGACCATGTATGAGGAATCTCAGGCCGGCAAATATATTCTCAACTCTCACGTGTATTATCCGACCACTACCTCTGAGAAGGTTTTGGAGAAGTTTAAGAATCTGAAGTGCACCGATGAAGTTGATGAGTACATTGCAGCTAACGTGAAGAACTCCTCTCGTTATGACACCTTCAAATTTGTGCCCGGCTATAACGAAATCGACCTTAACTACGGTGCTTTGCAGCAAGCTATTGATGCTATCACCGATGGTAACGATAGCGGCCCTGGCGCTATGCAGGAAGCTATGAAGGATTATAATGATAAATTGGCGAAATACGAAAAAGATTTGAAAACCGAAATGGCGAAATATTACAAATAATTTTCGTAATAACAGTCGCAAAGTAAGGGAGCAGGTTTTTGTTTAGAAATGAGAATTTCACAGATGAATTTCCTGTTCGTATAAGCTAACACAAAACCACCCGAAAAAGAGTTTAAAACTCTTTTTCGGGTGGTTTTTATGTAACCGTGCCGCTATATGCAGTTTGAATGCATGAGTGTAAGGCGTCAATGCAGTATGACATCTTTAAAAGTAATCTGCGCAGAAAAAAGCCCAAGCGCTTTTGGGCACTTGGGGCTTTTTTGTGTGTACATATTATTTAATGGCAAACAGTAAATCGTTGTAGGTGGGATACGGCCAATACTTTTTGGCGGTAGCCGCTTCTAATTCGTCTGCGCTTGTACGAAGCAGTTGCATGATAGCCAGCATCGTATTGTGGCAGAAATCCGCTTTTTCCTGCATAGATTGAATGTTACGGCACTTACAAATTGCCGTTTGCAAGGCGTTTGTTTGCACATAGACTTGTTCAGCAGCAGTGGATAACCGCTTTATGAGGTCTTTTTCGCTCTTACAATAACTGCCGTTTAACAATTCTGCTTTGCGCAGAGCGGTGTTGCACAATTCCAGCTGATAACTTTCCGCGGCGGGCAAAATTTCTTTTCTTGCCATATCCACCATGGTCTTCGCTTCGATATTTAACAGCTTGCAGTAGTTTTCCAGCAAAATCTCATAGCGGGACTGCAATTCTTTGCGGGTGAAAACATTGTACTTCTCAAACAAATTGATGCTGTTTTCTTTCACCAGATACGGCAGACATTCGGGGGTGGAGCGCAAATTCAAAAGGCCGCGTTTTTTGGCTTCTTCCACCCATGCATTGTCATAGCCGTTGCCATTAAAGATGATACGCTTGTGGTCTTTGAATACGCGCACGATAAGGTTATGTACGGTGGTGTTAAAATCCTCTGCGGTTTCCAGTTCGGTTGCAAAATGGTCCAGCGACTCTGCTACAGCGGTGTTGAGTACGGTGGTTGCATCGGCAATCGACTGGGAAGAACCGGTCATGCGGAATTCAAATTTATTACCCGTGAAAGCGAGCGGAGAAGTACGATTGCGGTCGGTGTTATCCTTGGGGAAACGCGGCAGAATATGTACGCCGATTTTCATCAAGGTCTGTTCTTTGGCGTCATACGCTTGGCCTTTTTCAATCGCTTCCAAGATAGCAGTCAATTCATCACCGAGGAACATGGAAATGACTGCCGGCGGCGCTTCGTTTGCGCCCAAACGATGGTCGTTGCCCGCGCCCGCAACCGAGATACGCAACACGTCCTGGTACAGGTCAGCCGCACGAATGACCGCGCACAGGAATAATAAGAATTGCGCGTTTTCATACGGCGTTTTGCCGGGTTCTAACAAGTTGAAACCGGTATCGGTCGAAATAGACCAGTTGACGTGTTTACCGCTGCCGTTGACACCGGCAAACGGTTTTTCGTGCAACAGACATACCAAGCCGTGCTTTTGCGCAACCTTTTTCATAATTTCCATGGTCAACTGGTTGTGGTCGCACGCAATGTTGGCGGTGGTAAATATGGGCGCCAATTCGTGCTGTGCGGGCGCACCCTCGTTATGTTTGGTTTTGGATAAAATCCCCAGTTTCCACAACTCGTTATCGAGGTCGTGCATATATGCGGAAACACGGGTTTTGATGGCGCCAAAATAATGGTCTTCCAGTTCTTGACCCTTGGGCGGCATAGCGCCGAACAAGGTGCGGCTGGTCACAATCAAATCTTGCCTTTTATCAAACAATTCTTCGGGCACCAAAAAATATTCCTGTTCAGCGCCCACAGTGGTACGCACGATATTGAAATCGTCGTGACCGAACAACTTAAACAGTCGTTTTGCCTGCTTGCTGAGGGCTTCCATTGAACGCAACAACGGCGTTTTTTTGTCCAGTGCCTCGCCGCCGAAAGAGCAAAACGCGGTGGGGATACACAAAGAACCGTCTTTGATAAAGGCGTAGGACGAGGGGTCCCATGCGGTGTAGCCGCGCGCTTCAAAGGTTGCACGCAAACCGCCCGACGGGAAAGAGGAAGCGTCCGATTCGCCTTTTACAAGTTCTTTGCCGGAAAACTCCATAATGACGCCATCTTTTTTGGGAGAGATGAAACTGTCGTGTTTCTCCGCGGTAACGCCGGTGAGGGGTTGGAACCAGTGTGTATAGTGAGTTGCCCCTTTTTCTACAGCCCAATCTTTCATCGCGGCGGCGACCACGTCGGCGATATCGGGGTCAAGGTGTTTCCCCAGTTCGATGGTGCGGTGCAGCGCCTGATAAGTTTCTGCCGGTAACCGTTCTTTCATAACGGTATCGTTAAAAACCATGGTGCCGAATATTTCCGGTACTGTCTGCATGTGCATTTCTCCTTTATCAAGCGTTTTTCCGTCGTTTCTCGTCTTTTATTTACATTATAATATAAGAAAAGGTGCGATTTGTCAAGATATTGACAGTGGTGTTATAATAAGACTTAGATAAAGGAAAGCGGGGAAGGCATATGGCAAATCCTTGGGGTCACTTTAAAACCGTTACGGCACACCGTCATCAGGTTATCCGCAACTGTGTGCGTGCGGGTATTTTGTGGCGTGGTTTGTTGCACGATTTATCCAAATACAGTCCGTCGGAGTTTTGCGTTGGTGCACGGCTATATACCGACGGTAGCCGCAGTCCCAATGAATGCGAGCGGGAGTTGTATGGATATTCCAAAGCGTGGATGCATCACAAAGGACGCAACAAACACCACTTTGAATATTGGAATGATTATGACTCCGTTGAAAAACGTGCGCGCCCTGTGCCTATGCCGGATATTTATATTGTGGAAATGGTGTGTGACCGTATCGCTGCCAGTAAAATTTATATGAAAGAGCAGTATGATGACACCAAACCGCTCGCATATTTTATGCGTGGTAAACCCACCCGCAGTATCCATCCCGAAACGAGTGAAAAACTGGAATATATTTTGCGCTTGCTCGCGGAACAAGGGGAGCCGGCAACGTTTGCGTATTTGCGCAATATGCGCCGCCCCAGAAAATCATAAGTGTGCCGTTTTCAGGGGATACTCAAATTAAAAAGCATCCTGTGATACGAGGAGAAACAATGGAAGAAATTTTGAATGAGGAATTACCGGAACGCTGTTTGTTGGTAGAGGTAGATACCGGTGAATATGATGTGGAAACGGCGCTGGAAGAACTCGCGTTGTTAGCGCAAACGGCGGGGGCCGTGGTATGCGGACAGGTTGTGCAACGCCGCGAAGCACCCAACAAAGCTACCTGTGTCGGCAGTGGCAGATTGCTGGAAATCGCGGAGATTTGCTGCAATGACAACATCGATTTGGTGATTGTCAACCGCGAACTGACTGCCACGCAACAACGGGGTTTAGAAGATGCGTTACCTTGCCGCGTGGTGGACCGTACCATGCTGATTTTGGACATTTTTGCAGGTCGCGCACATTCCGCCGAGGGTAGATTGCAGGTGGAATTGGCACAGTTGCAGTATATGTTGCCGCGTTTAGCGGGGCAAGGCACAGCTTTGTCACGTCTGGGCGGCGGCATCGGTACGAGAGGACCCGGTGAAACCAAACTGGAAAGTGACCGTCGTCATATTCGCCGCCGTATCGAGGCGCTCAAAGCGCAATTGCGAGAGGTGGAACAACGCCGTCAATTGCACCGTACCCGCCGTGAGAAGGACGGTATGCGTACGGTTGCGATTGTCGGGTATACCAACGCGGGTAAATCCACCTTGCTCAATCGCTTGACCGATGCGGGCGTGCTGGCAAAAAATATGCTGTTTGCAACGCTGGACACCACCACTCGTGCGCTCAAATTGCCGGACGGCAGAACGGTGCTATTGGTGGATACGGTTGGATTTATCCGCCGTTTGCCGCACCATTTGGTGCGTGCGTTTCATGCGACGTTGGAAGAAGCCGCACAGGCGGATTTGGTGCTCAATTTGTGTGATGCGTCTTCTCCCGATGCCGCGGAACATTTGGAAATCACCGAAACGCTGTTACAGGATTTGGGTCGTGGTGACCGCCCGACCTTGCAAGTGCTCAATAAATGCGATTTACTCGGTGGAGGTTTTGATGCGAACGATGGACGCGTGCGTATCAGCGCATATAGAGGCGAAGGCATAGAGGCGTTGTTGGAAGCGATTGCCGCCGCACTGCCGCCCGACCGCAAACGGGTCGAATTGCTGTTTCCGTTTTCTAAGGGTGGACTTGCGGAACAATGCCGTAAAGAGGGCGCGGTGGAACACGAAGAATATGTGCCCGAGGGGCTTAAAATGACCGTGACGGTCGGCCCTCGTTTGTTACATTTGTTAAAAGAGGCAGGAATTGACGGCGCGGATGTTTGAAAATTGTCCTTTTCATAAAAAATGTTGTAATTTGCCGAAAACGGCTTGCCAGACTTATACAAAATATGGTATAGTATTCTAAACAGGAAACGAAAAAGGGGACGGTTGTTTTGGCGCATCATGATATTAATAGTGAAAACATTTTCAACCAGGAGGAGTACGTCGCACCGATGCGTTTAATTGCGCTGGACGGTGCAAAAGAACTCGGTGGTAAAATTGACGCACATTTGACCCAATGGGCGCAAAAATGCGGTCGTGACGACAAAACTTTCTTGGTAGAAGCGGAATGTCCGCGTTTCTCTTCCGGTGACGGCAAAGGCCTCATCAAAAGCAGTATTCGTGGTGATGATTTGTTCATCATTGTGGACGTGGGCAACTATAACTGCAAATATAAAATGTACGGTCAGGAAAATGCGATGTCGCCTGATGACCATTTTCAAGATTTGAAGCGCATTATTCAGGCAACTTCCGGTAAAGCGCATCGCATCAACGTGATTATGCCGATTTTGTACGGCGGCAGACAGCATCGCCGTAACTATCGCGAGTCGCTTGACTGCGCGGTGGCGTTGCAGGAATTGCAGGCGATGGGTGTATCCAACATCGTGACCTTTGATGCGCACGACCCGCGTGTGCATAACGCTATTCCGCTGATGGGCTTTGACAACGTGATGCCGTCCTATCAAGTGCTCAAAACGTTGTTCCGCGCGGTGCCCGATTTGAAAGCGGACCGCGACCATCTGATGATCGTCAGCCCTGACGAAGGCGCGATGAACCGTAATATGTATTATGCATCCAACCTCGGTGTTGATTTGGGTATGTTCTACAAACGCCGCGATTATTCTCGTGTGGTCAACGGCCGCAACCCGATTGTCGCGCACGAATATTTGGGCAACGATGTGGAAGGCAAGGATATCTTTATCGCCGACGATATCATTGCTTCGGGCGAATCCATGTTGGACATCGCGTATGAGCTCAAAAAGCGCAAAGCAAGCCGTATTTTCGCGTATGCGACCTATGCCACCTTTACGGCAGGTTTTGACAGCTTTGATAAAGCGGTTGCAGAAGGCGTGGTTTCCGGCGTGTTCGGCACCAACCTTACCTATCGTTCTCCCGAGTTGTTACAGCGTGAGTGGTTCCATGAGGTGGACGTATCCAAGTACATTGCATATTTCATTGCGGCACTGAACCATGATGTGTCGGTCAGCCTGTTGGTGGACTCGCATGACAAAATCAACAAACTGCTGGCAAAACATAGAGCCAACGACTAAATAATGAAAACCGCCGCCGTTTCGGTGGCGGTTTTTGAATGTTAGGAATGAGAAAGATGAACTATACAGTAATACGCTCGTCTCGCCGCACGATTGCGCTGGAAATTACACCGCAACTGGAAATTGTGGTGCGTGTACCGCGATTAATGCGGGAGAGAGAGATTGAACGGTTTGTGCAATCACGCACAGAGTGGATACGAAAACATCTAGAAATCCAAAAAAGACGCCAGCAAAACCGTCCCCCCGCACCGACTTCGTCGGAAATTGCGCAGATGAAAGCGGAGGCGGCGCGTATCTTGCCACCGCTTGTACAACGGTATGCCGCACAGATGGGCGTCACTCCAACGAGTATCAAAATCACCAGTGCTAAAAAGCGGTTTGGCAGTTGTAATGGTAAAAACGGGTTGTGTTTCTCGTGTTTGCTGATGCGATATCCCGAGCCTGCCATTGAATACGTGGTGGTACACGAACTGGCGCACATTCGTCAGCATAACCATTCTCCTGCGTTTTACCGTGAAATAGCGGCCATATTGCCTGATTATAAAGAGCGCGAAAAATTGTTGAAATGAAAAACTCTCTCCGGTGGAGAGAGTTTTTATTATTGTTTTTTGGAAAGGCGGATACCCGACCATAAAATGACGATGATTTGTGCGGGCACACCGATAAAGAATAATAACCAGGCGTTAAAGGAGGCAAACACCAGTAAAGACAAATAGACGCACAGAAGAACCGACCACACGAGAGCCGAGATGATGGGGAAGGTGTATTTGGTTTTAAACCACACGCAATTCAGGATTAACCACACGATAAGTGTTGCGGGCACGGCATAGATGAACACTGTCCATAGATGCATGGCATTGTTCAAAATAGATTGCAGTAATACAAAGATAAAGGTCGCAATCAACCAAACGAGCATAATGCACATACCGAGAATGAGTTTGCGGTTGCGTGCCAGCCGTTTATTTTGTTGCGGCAGTTCCAATGAAGAGTCGTCATGCTCGGCGGTGATGAGATAGTCAATCCGCACCGAAAAAATATCGGCGATGGCTTTGAGCACCACCACGTCGGGAATAGATTCGGCGCGTTCCCATTTGGAAACCGCTTTGTCGGAATAGTTGAGTTTCTCGGCAAGTTCCAGTTGCGTCATACCTTGCCGCCGCCGCAATTCGATGATATTGCGAGCGATGATTTGTTTTAAATCTCCCATAATTTTCATCCTTTCGGTTACTACACTTGCATTTTATCACAGTTTTCACCGGTTTGCAAGTGTATGTTCTACTGTTGGTAGAGTGATAGAAATCACTCTACCGTTCCGGTAGAGTGATGTAGAGCGCGCCTCGACAAAAGTTTCGTGACTTTGACAGGTCGGGCGTGTATGCTATTGTCAGAAATGCGGCGCATTTGCTGCAAGGAGGTTTTTAAAATATGGCTACGTATAGAATTGTGACCGATTCCTCTTGCGATTTGCAAGAGGTGACTTTACGTGAATGGGACGTGCCTGCTATTCAGCTGGATGTTTTGGTGGATGGCGAGGATAATCGTAAAAACAACGAAATCGACCCTAAAGAATTTTTCGACAAATTACGTAACGGTAAAACCGCGCGCACATCCGCTGCTAATATTGCGGGGTTTAAAGAGTTTTTTACACCACTGCTTGAACAAGGTGAAGATATTTTGTATCTTGGTTTTTCATCGGGATTGAGCACCACTTACCAGTCGGCGGTGATTGCGGCGGAGGAGTTAAAAGAGCAATACCCCGACCGCCGTATTGTTGCGTTGGATACGCTGTGCGCTTCGGTGGGTCAAGGTATGTTTTTGTATATGGCATTGCAAAAACAAAACACCGGTGCCACTATCGAGGAAGTTTGTGCGTACTTAGAGCAACTGCGTCCGCGCCTCGCACATTGGTTCACAGTAGACGATTTGATGTTTTTAAAACGCGGTGGGAGAATCAGCGGCACGGTGGCGCTGGTGGGCACAATGCTCGGCATCAAACCGATTTTGCATATGGACGATGAGGGTCATCTGATAAATGTTTCTAAGGTGCGTGGGCGTGCGGCTGCAATCGAGGCGCTGGCGGACAAATACGGCGAAACGGTGTTTGACCGCACTTCACCTGTTTGCATTTGTCACGGCGATTGCCTCGATGATGCACAGAAATTGGCATCGATTATGAAAGAAAAATATGACGTGGATGTGTTGTTCACCGAATTTGTCGGCCCCGTTATTGGCGCACACAGCGGCCCTGGTACACTCGCGCTGTTCTTTGTGGCTGACAAGCGATAAACAAATGATACAATATTGTATATAAGGTGCCGTTTGGCAGAATTGCCCAACAGCACCTTCACTTTATCACTTTATTGTAGTAAATTGCACAAACTTGAAAAAATATCAAAAAAACACTTTACAACTTTATCGAATTAAAGTATACTATACCCATCACAAAAAATTCTCGCAAGAGGAAAAGAGGTTATTTGTATGAAAAAGGTATTAGCATTAGTTCTGGCAGTTTTGATGATTGTGGGCTGTTTTGCAGGCTGCGGTCAAAGTAAGAAAACCGTAGTTGTCGGTTACACCATTTATGAGCCGCAAAACTACAAAGATGAAAATGGCACGTTGGTCGGTTACGATACCGAGCTGGCACAGAAGGTTTTCGAAAATCTCGGTTATGAAGTTATTTTCCAAGAAATCGAATGGCCCAGCAAATACACCGATTTGAATTCCGGCGCGATTGATTGCGTGTGGAACGGCTTTACTTGTAACACCTCTGATGATGACGGCGTTGCACGTGCTGACAAGGTGGATTTCTCCTATAACTACATGGAGAACCGTCAGGTTGTGGTCGTGAAATCGGATGCGAACATTGCTGCTGCGGCAGATTTGAACGGTAAAATTGGTATTGCAGAAGGCGGTTCCGCCGGCGAGACCTATGCCAAGGCTTTCGAAGGCGTCAACTTCAAAAGCTTCTTGACCCAGACCGATTGCTTGTTTGAAGTCAACTCCGGCACCGCTGATTTTGCGGTTGTGGACGCACAGCTTGCAAAGAGCTATTGCGGTAAAGGCGACTATGCTAACCTGACAACCGTGGAAGCACTTTCCAGCGACGTGGAATACTATGCTGTCGGCTTCAAAAAAGGCAGTGAACTGACCGCTAAGGTCAACGAGCAACTCGAAAAACTCGGCGCTGACGGTACCATTGCCGCTTTGGCAGAGAAATACGGCGTTGCAAACACGGCAATTAAAGATTTTTCTGACCAGAAATAAGTTGTTTTTAAGTTTGGAGAACAGATATGTCATTTTTAGAAGTTACTGCATTTCTGTTTGACGGCTTCAAAATATCGTTGCTAATCTTTGCGGTGACGCTGCTTTGCGGCGCACCGCTTGGTTTGCCTATAGCGTTTTGTTCGATGAGCCGTTTTAAACCGTTACAAGCAGTTTCCAAGGTGGTTGTTTGGATAGTCCGCGGCATTCCGCTTATGTTGCAGATTTTTATCATTTACTATGTACCGGGTTTGTTGTTCAATACGCCGATATTCAGCCAAGTGGATAGAGTTATGCTCATCAACTACGGCGTGTACGATGCGGGCAGAATTTTAGCGGTGTTGATTGCGTTTACTATCAATTACGCTTGTTATTTTTCTGAGATATACCGCGGTGGTATCGAGAGTATTTCCTATGGACAGTATGAAGCGGGTTTTGTTTTGGGACTCACTAAGTCCCAGGTGTTCCGCAAAATCGTATTAAAACAGGTGGTCAAACGTATTGTGCCGCCTATGTCCAACGAAATTATCACACTCATTAAGGATACCGCACTGGCGAACTGTATCGTAGTTTGTGAGATTATCAAGCAGGCCAAAGAACTCGCCGCTACCAAAGCGATGGTGTGGCCGTTGTTCTATACCGGTGTGTTTTATTTGATTTTTGTCGGTATTCTGACCATTTCCCTTGGTAAATTGGAAAAGAAACTGAGTTATTTCAGGAGTTAACGTATGGCATTATTAGAGGTCAATAACATACAAAAAAGCTTCGGCAAAACAGAAGTTTTGAAAGGCATCGGCTTTTCACTCGAAAAGGGAGAGGTGCTGTCCATTATCGGTTCGTCAGGCTCCGGCAAGACGACGCTCTTGCGGTGTCTCAATTTTTTGGAAACACCGGATGCGGGCACTATCAGCGTGGGTGGCGAGATGTTATTTGATGCTTCTCTAAAAGAGAATATGAGTGATGAAAAGGTGCGGGAAAACCGTTTGCACTTCGGCTTGGTTTTCCAATCTTTTAACCTTTTTCCA
>JAZOCQ010000045.1:0-6333 GCA_045596565.1 Acutalibacteraceae bacterium | reverse complement strand
TCCTGACCGGTTTCGAACAACAGATACTGACCGTTTTTCTTGCAATGTTCAGCGACTACACGCACTGCATCGCAGAAGCCTTCGAAACGGGGGTCAGCGGGGTCTTCCGGAATGAAGCCCATGTGGGTGGCAACGTCTTTTACACCCAACACGTGCGCAAAGTCAGCACCCGCGCACAATTCTTTGATACGATGCTCTCTGTGCTCGGGCGGCACCAGACCGATGGTCTTTTGACCCTCGTACAGGTTCCACTCGCAAGGACCGCTCCAACCTGCCCAGAATGCCGATACCGTAATGCCGTATTCTTCAAAGATAGCTTTGGCTTGTTTCGCATTTTCTTCGGTGAACAATGCGGTATTCCAACAAAGCAACTGACAGGTGTCAAAGTTTTCGTCTTTCAGATGTTGCAGTTTGCCCGGCAACTGGTCCATTGCGTGCAAAACAACACATACGCCGATTTTCATAAGTTTTTCCGCCTTTCTTTTACAGAACGGTACGTCCGCTCTTTGAATTTTATGTTCAAAACAACCGCCAAAACGGTTTTATTTGACCGATTAATAATTTTCCGCGTGCACCTCAAAATAGCTTTGCGGATGCGCGCAAGTCGGGCACAATTGGGGAGCTTTTAAACCCACTACCAGATGACCGCAGTTGCGGCATTCCCAAACTTTCACGTCGGACTTTTCAAACACCTGTGCAGTTTCGACGTTTTTCAGCAATGCGCGATACCGCTCCTCGTGATGCTTTTCAATAGCGGCAACCAAACGGAATTTCGCCGCCAGCTCGGTGAACCCTTCTTCGTCTGCAGTTTTCGCAAAACCCTCGTACATGTCGGTCCACTCATAGTTTTCGCCCTCTGCAGCAGCCGCAAGGTTCTGGGCAGTATCGCCAATGCCCTGCAATTCTTTGAACCACAATTTCGCGTGCTCTTTTTCGTTGTCAGCGGTTTTCAAAAACAGCGCGGCAATCTGCTCAAACCCCTGTTTTTTCGCAACCGATGCAAAATATGTATACTTATTTCTCGCCTGAGACTCACCTGCAAAAGCAGCTTCCAAATTTTTTTCTGTCTGTGTGCCTGCATATTTGTTCATGGTAATACCCCCTTTATAATTACTTAAAGAGTACCATATCCCGCCAAAATCGTCAACCGCTTTTCAATGAAAAACATACATTTTGTTGCTAAAAATCTATAAAAAACCGCGGTTTGGATTTCGCTTGACATATTCCCTTTAAATCTGTATAATAATTTGGATAATGGAATGCAATAAAAAGGAGATTGACAGCGATGATTAAAGAAGTGGTCATGAGTACCGAAGGTCTCAAAAAACTGGAGGCTGAACTGGAAGAACTCAAAACCGTGCGCCGTAAAGAGGTTGCGGAGAAAATCAAAACCGCACTCGGCTACGGTGACTTATCCGAAAACAGCGAATACGACGAAGCCAAAAACGAGCAAGCTATCGTGGAAGGCCGTATCGCCGAAATTGAAATGCAGTTAAAACACGTGCGTATTTTGGACGAAAGCACACTGAGCAACGATACCGTGCGTATCGGTTCCAAAGTGACCGTGCTCAACGCCAAAGGCGCAAAAGTGCAATATAAAATCGTGGGCAGCACCGAAGCCGACCCGCTGGGCGGTAAAATTTCCGACGAATCCCCTGTCGGCAAAGCACTGCTGGGTGCCGCCGCAGGTGACAAAGTGCAGGTCCTGTTGCCCACCGGTGCAGAAGTGACCTATGAGGTATTGGAAATTTCTAAATAAGAAGGTTTAAAACTATGAGCGAACAAAATCAGGTCAATGCCGCTCCGGAAGCGGAAATTACCGAAAAGCAGTTGTCCGAACTGTTGCAAATCCGCAGAGATAAACTCACCGCTTTGCAACAAGCGGGACAAGATCCCTTTGCTATCACCAAATACGAGGTGGATACCCACAACGCCGACATCCGTGAACGGTTTGACGAGATGGAAGGTAAAACGGTGCGTATCGCGGGCAGAATGATGTCCCGCCGTATTATGGGCAAAGCCAGTTTTATGGATTTGCGGGATAAAACCGACCGTATGCAGGTGTACGTGCGCCGCGACGACGTGGGCGAAGAGGACTACGCCGCGTTCAAAAAATGGGATATCGGCGATATTATGGGTATCGAGGGCAAGGTGTTCCGTACCCAAAAAGGCGAAATTTCGGTGCACGCCGAGAAAGTTACCTTGTTATCCAAATCGCTGCTGCCGTTACCGGAAAAATTCCACGGTCTGACCGACCGTGAACTGCGGTATCGCCAGCGGTACGTGGACCTCATTATGAATCCCGACTCCCGCCGCAACTTTGAAGTGCGCAGTAAGTTTGTCAAATATCTGCGTAACTTCCTCGATAACCGCGGCTATATGGAAGTGGAAACGCCGGTGCTCAACACCATTCCCGGCGGTGCCGCTGCCCGTCCCTTTATCACACACCATAACACGCTGGATATGGATATGTATATGCGTATCGCCACCGAGTTGCACCTTAAACGTCTCATCGTCGGCGGTATGGAACGCGTGTATGAAGTGGGCCGTATCTTCCGCAATGAAGGTATGGACACCAAACATAATCCCGAATTTACCACCGTTGAATTATATCAGGCGTTTGCCGATTTCAACGATATGATGGATTTGTTCGAGGAACTGTTATCGGGTGCGGCGAAAGATATTCTGGGCACCTACAACGTGACTTGGCAGGGTGAAGACATCGACCTGTCCCCCGGATTTAAACGCCTCACTATGGCACAAGCGGTCAAAGAATATCTCGGCGTGGACTTTATGGCTATCGACAACGATGCCGACGCAGTTGCCGCAGCAAAAGCCGCCGGCGTGGATATGGACGGCGTAGAACCCACTTGGGGGTATGCGCTGTACGAGTGCTTTGACCAAAAAGTGGAAGAAAAACTCATCCAGCCCACCTTTATCACCATGCATCCCGTGGACGTGTCTCCGCTGGCAAAACGTTCCCCCGCCGACCCGCGCTTGACCGAGCGTTTTGAGTTGTTTATCTGCCGCAGTGAAATGGGCAATGCGTTCTCCGAACTCAACGACCCGATTGACCAGAAACAACGTTTCCAAAAGCAAGTGGAATTGCGTGAAAAAGGCGACGAAGAAGCCAATATGATGGATGATGACTTTATCACCGCGCTGGAATACGGTATGCCGCCCACGGGCGGTCTGGGCATCGGCATCGACCGCTGTGTCATGCTGCTCACCGGCGCCGACTCCATCCGCGACGTCATCCTGTTCCCCACAATGAAACCTATTGATTAATTATAAGAGGTGACAAATATGGAGAAAAGACTGTATAAATCCAACACCGACAAAAAATTAGACGGCGTGTGTGCCGGTATTGCCGAATTTTTCGGCATTGACCCCACTATCATTCGTCTGCTGTGGGTTCTCGCAACCTTATTTGTGGGCGCCGGTATTCTGGCATACATCGTTGCGGCAATTGTCATGCCGCGCAAACCCGATTGATAGTGAAAGCCCCGCCTTGTGACGTTTGTTATAGGGCGGGGTTTGTAACATATAAATTAAAAAGAGGGATTGTATGAAAACCGAAAAGAATATTTTAATTGCTTTTCTTTTAAATGTAATCTTTTCGTTGTTCGAGTTTTTCGGCGGCATATTAACGGGCAGTGTTGCCATTATTTCGGATGCCGTACACGACATCGGTGATGCCGTTAGTATCGGTTTCTCCTATTTTCTGGAAAAGAAAAGCAAAAAACAGCCCGACGATATCTATACATACGGATACTTGCGGTACTCTGTCTTCAGCAGTATGCTTACCACACTGATTCTGTTGCTTGGCTCATGCGGCGTGATATACAACGCCGTATGCAGAATCATCACGCCAACTGAAATTCACTATAACGGTATGATTATTTTTGCCGTTGTGGGCGTTATCGTCAACTTCTGTGCCGCGTTTTTCACGCGCAAGGGCGACTCTTTGAATCAAAAAGCCGTCAACCTGCATATGTTAGAGGACGTGCTCGGCTGGGCGGTCGTGTTGATTGGTGCCGTCGTGATGCAGTTAACCGATTTTGCTCTTATCGACCCGATTATGTCCATTGGTGTGGCAGTTTTCATCTTTATAAATGCCATCAAAAATTTAAAACAAGCGATTGACTTGTTCCTGGAAAAAACACCCCGCAACATTGAAGTCAAAGAAATCAAAGGGCATATTTTGGAGATTGACGGCGTGCTGGACGTGCACCATATTCATATTTGGAGTATGGACGGACAAAACAACTATGCCACCATGCACATTGTAACAAATGCCGACCATCATCAGGTAAAAGTACAAGTCCGCGCAGAGTTACACGAACACGGCATAGGACATGCCACACTTGAACTGGAAGCGGAAAACGAGCATTGCCACGAATCCTGTTGCCATATAGAATTTAAAGCGTCCGGCGGACATCACCATCATCATTAATCAAACGCGCCCTATGGCTTTGAGCCATAGGGCGCGTTTGACAAAATACGCTTACATATTGTATGATAAAAACAACCTGAACGGTTGCGGAGGGTTGTTGTGAAACGATTTTTTAGGATTGTATTTCGTTGTGTTTTGAGTATATTTCTGCTGGCTGTTGCTGCTTGCGCATCGTTCCGCCCGCAACTCACGGTGCAGGTGGAACAACGCGTGCCTGTCAGCGAAAAAATAATAGATGTCCCCGCCATTTGTCAGCATCCGACCTTACCCACGGGGTGTGAATCGGTTGCCACGACGATGGTATTGCAATATTACGGCGTTTCGGTCACCGCAGAGGAATTTGCGGGCGAGTGGCTTAGTTGCAGTAATGAATTTTATATGTCAAACGGCAAATTATACGGACCCGACCCCAATGAGGTGTTTGTCGGCAATCCGTTCACCGATACCGCGCACGGCTGTTTTGCCGCGCCCATTGTCAACGCGGTCAACCGTCACTGTGACACAATGACGGCGGAACAAATCACCGTGTCGTCATTGGAACAACTTTGCACGGATTTTATCCGGCGGGATACGCCCGTACTGGTATGGGCAACCGTCGATATGAAAGCACCCACCAAAGGGCATACCTGGATTTTGCCAAACGGTGCGGAACTCAACTGGCAGTCGGGACAACACTGCCTAGTGCTCGTAGGATATACGGAGGACAGCTACCTTTTCAACGACCCCACCACCGGCAATGTGGTGTCCTACGAAAAAGAACTGGTGGAACAACGCTTTGCTGCCATGGGCAAACAAGCGGTATATATGAAAATGAAGAGTGAAAGTAAATAAAAAAGACACCCTGTCGGGTGTCTTTTTTGCTTGGTGCGGGTAAGAGGACTTGCCGCATACGGCGGCTGTGCCTTGTATGCTATCCGCTTCGGCGACCGTTGCAAACAACGGTTCCCGCCTCGCGCTCCTTGCTGAAAACAGTCCACCGGACTGTTGTCTTATCGCGCGGACCTTCCCTAAGGTTCAAGTCCTCTTTTTTTATATACCAAATAAAAAAGACACCCTGTCGGGTGTCTTTTTTGCTTGGTGCGGGTAAGAGGACTTGAACCTCCACAGCCTTGCGACTATTAGAACCTGAATCTAACGCGTCTGCCAATTCCGCCATACCCGCATATCCTGTTTCCGAGTGCGTCCTACGTACTCGACGAGCGGTATTATACCACGCAAATTCATCGTTTGTCAAGCGTTTCTATGAAAAAAATTAAGACGCGCACACTCCCAGTTTTTGTCGCATGATTTCGAGAATTTTTTTCTCTCTGCGGGATACCTGCACCTGCGACATGCCCAAACGAGCAGCAGTTGCTTGTTGTGTGAAATTATGCACATACCGCAACAAAATCAGCACCCTATCCTTTTGCTCTAACTCATCCAGCACTTGTCGGAGTGCCAATATATCGGTAATTTTTTCGTCGGGCGGTAAAACGGGTATGTCGATATTCTCCCCCGCATCATCATCTCGCTCGCCTGTCAGCGACAGCGGCGGCAGTCCCGCCTGCAATGCCTCGGCAATTTCTTCCGCCGTTTTGGACAGCCGCTGCGCCAGTTCTCCCACCGTAGGTTCGCGGTCCAGTTCCTGCAACAGTTTCAACCGTTCGCGGGTCACTTTCAGCGACAATTCCTTTAAAGAACGGCTAACTTTGACCGTACCGCCCTCGCGGAACAACCGACGGATTTCACCCAAAATGACCGGTACCGCATACGTCGAAAACTGCAACCCGCGTTCCGGCTGGAACCCGTCCACCGCTTTGGTAAGCCCAATACACCCCGCCTGAAACAGGTCGTCATATTCCAGCCCTCTGTCTCGAAAAGTCGGATCGTAGCCATGT
>JAZOCQ010000044.1:0-1831 GCA_045596565.1 Acutalibacteraceae bacterium | reverse complement strand
TTTGTGGTATACTGTTTATAAGATAGAAAGAAAGGTGGTATTTGCTTGAAAGTTACACTCAATCCGGATAGGGAAGTTGTCGAAGCAGTAAAAGAAGGTTTAAAACGCACCGGCGGATACTGCCCTTGCGTTTTACAGCGTACAGAAGATACCAAATGTATGTGTAAGCAGTTTAAAGAGCAGATTGCCGACCCTGATTTTGAAGGGTTTTGCCATTGTATGTTATATTATAAATCCAAATAAAGGAGATGTGTTAGATGAATGAAATAATCTTGACAAAAGAAAATTTTGAGCAAGAGGTTATGCAGTCGGATAAACCTGTTTTGATAGATTTTTGGGCGACTTGGTGTGGACCTTGCAGAATGCTCGGTCCCATTATCGAGGAAATCGCCAATGAGCGGGAGGATATAAAGGTGTGTAAAGTCAATGTGGACGATGAGCCCGAACTTGCCGCCGCGTTTCAGGTGTCCAGTATTCCTATGCTCGCAGTCATTAAAGACGGCAAGATGACCAATTCCGCTGTCGGCTATATGCCCAAAGAAAAGGTTTTGGAATTGTTGTAACACAAACGCCCCGTGAAACGGGGCGTTTTTCAGTTTTACTATAAACTGCAAATTTTTAGTTGATTATTGCGGGGAAATAGAGTACAATACTTAGGTGTATGTCTTAACAAGGAGGCAATCGGCTTGTCTGATACTGTTTTAAATGGTAAAAAGGGCGTGTTACAGGATGAAATTCTGCGTCGTCGCACCTTTGCTATCATTTCTCACCCTGACGCGGGTAAAACGACGCTAACTGAAAAATTGTTGTTATACGGAGGCGCTATCCAGACTGCCGGTATGGTTAAGGGTAAGCGTTTCATGAAACATGCCGTTTCCGACTGGATGGAGATTGAGAAACAAAGAGGTATTTCGGTCACTTCGTCGGTGTTGCAGTTTGAATATGACGGTTATTGTATCAATATTTTGGATACTCCCGGTCACGAAGACTTCTCGGAGGATACCTATCGCACGTTGATGGCGGCAGACTCCGCGGTGATGGTTATTGACGCGTCTAAAGGCGTGGAACGGCAAACGATTAAGCTGTTTAAAGTTTGTTTGTTGCGTAATATCCCGATTTTCACCTTTATCAATAAAATGGACCGTGAAGCACGCGACCCGTATGAATTGATGGAGGAAATCGAGAACATCCTTGGTATTGGCACCTATCCCATTAACTGGCCGATTGGTTCGGGACGCGATTTTAAGGGCGTGTATGACCGCGATTCTCAAAAAATCTTAGCGTTTTCTCAAAACGAGCAACGCGCGGTGGATACGGAAGCTTTGTCGCTGGATGATCCGGCTTTGGAAAATGCGCTGGGCAGTGATTTGTATAACCGGTTGCAAGATGACGTGGAACTATTAGACGGTGCGGGCACGGAATTTGATATGCAAGCGGTGCGGGACGGCAGATTATCGCCGGTATTTTTCGGTTCTGCACTGACCGATTTCGGCGTGCAACCGTTTTTGGAATCGTTTTTGCGTATGACCACTTCGCCGCTTGCGCGCCAATCGGATGCAGGTGAAATCGACCCGTTCTCGAAGGATTTTTCTGCGTTTGTTTTCAAAATTCAAGCGAATATGAATAAAGCGCACCGTGACCGTATCGCGTTTATGCGTATCTGTTCGGGCAAGTTTGAAAAAGGTATGGAAGTGTACCACGTGCAAGGCAACCGCAAACAGCGGTTAAGCCAACCGCAACAGTTGATGGCGCAGGATAGAGAGATTATCGAGGAAGCGTATGCGGGTGACATTATCGGTGTGTTTGACCCCGGTATTTTCTCTATTGGTGA
>JAZOCQ010000043.1:0-10686 GCA_045596565.1 Acutalibacteraceae bacterium | reverse complement strand
GCGTCGCGCGGCACGGCACGGCCGCTTGCTGGGCATTCGTGAACCGTTCCTGTTTGAAGTAGCACAAACGGTGATTGAAGAAAATCTCTCCGCCTATCCCGAACTGGCAGAGAAAAAAGACTTTATCCAAAAACTTATCCACACCGAAGAAGTCGCTTTCGGTAAAACCATTGATAGCGGTCTTAGTTTGCTGGATGAACTGTTGCAGAATATGAACGGCAGCGTGCTGTCGGGCGCAGATGCATTTAAACTCTATGACACCTACGGTTTCCCGCTGGACTTGACGGCGGATATTCTGGAAGAAAAAGGATTCACGGTGGACGAAGACGAGTTCAACCGCTTGATGAAAGAACAAAAACAACGTGCTCGTAATGCCCGTAAAGATGCGGGTGCGGACGCTTGGAAAGGCGGCGCAAACGTTGCGGAACAACTGCCCGCCTCCAATTTTGTCGGGTATGACACGCTCATCTGTGAAGCAAACGTCACCGCGATTATTAAAGAAAACGAACTGTCTGAAACGGCGGCAGAGGGCGAGAATGCCGTGTTGGTGTTGGATACCACGCCGTTCTACGCCGAAAGCGGCGGCCAGACAGGTGATAAGGGTTGCATCCGTACTGCTAATGGCGAGTTTACGGTGGAGAATACCGTAAAAACCCACAGTGGCGTTGTGGTGCATACCGGCAAAGTGGTGAGCGGTGCTGTTTGCACAGGAGATGCCGCGACTGCCGCGGTGGATGAAACCAACCGTCGTGATACGATGCGCAATCATACGGCGGCGCACTTGTTACAGTCTGCTTTGCGCGAAGTGTTAGGTACTCACGTTCAACAGGCGGGTCAGCTCGTAAACGATAGCCGTATGCGCTTTGACTTCACCCATTTCTCTGCGATGACTGCGGAGGAATTGCAAAAAGTGGAAACACTGGTCAATGGCTGGATTTTGCAGAATATTGCTACCGATATTCAGGAAATGCCGATTGCCGAAGCGAAAAAGCGCGGTGCGATGGCGTTGTTCGGTGAGAAATACGGCGAGGTCGTTCGCGTAGTCGCCGTGCCGGAAGTTTCGGTGGAATTTTGCGGCGGTACTCACGCGGGCGCGACCGGTGAACTGGGCTTGTTCCGTATCGTATCTGAAAGCTCTGTTGCAGCAGGTGTTCGCCGTATTGAAGCGGTTACCGGCAGGCACGTGCTGGAATTGATGCAAAAACAAGCCGATTTGATGAATGAAACGGCGAACCTGCTCAAAGCGAATACCGCTGACGACATTGCACGCCGTGCGGCACAGGTGATAGACGAATTGAAAACTGCTGAGAAATCTTTGGCGGATATGAGAGCGGCACAAAGCGCTGATAAAGTGAAAGAAATGCTGGGTACCGCCAAACAGGTCGGTGCAGTACGCGTGATTACGGCGGCTGTGGACGGTGTCGCGGGCGACGGTATCCGCTCGATGTGCGATAACTGCCGTGATACGGTGGGCGAGGACGCCGTTGTGGTGTTGGCAGGTGTGAACGACGGCGGCGTGACGTTTGGTTGCTATTGTGCTCCCGCCGCAGTGAAAGCGGGCGCACACGCGGGCAATATCGTGCGTGAAGTAGCGGCTCTTTGCGACGGTAAAGGCGGCGGCAGACCCGACATTGCGATGGCGGGCGGCAAAGACGTTGCTGCGGTACAAAAAGCGTTGGATGCAGTGGAGAATATCGTAGTATCGATCTTGAAATAATTGGAGAAAAGCAATATGGATTGTCTGTTTTGTAAAATCATTGCGGGAGAAATTCCTTCTAAAAAGGTGTACGAAGATGATAAGATTTTTGCGTTTTATGACATTGCGCCTGCTGCACCGACCCATTTTTTGGTGGTGCCCAAAGCGCATATTGCGGGTGCATCGGCTATCACGGCAGAAAACGCGGATTTGGTAGGGTATATCTATGCAAAAATTGCCCAAATCACAAAGGAAATGGGCATTACGTCTTACCGCGTTGTTACCAACTGCGGTGAAGAGGCGGGACAAACCGTGTTCCATTTGCATTTTCACGTGTTGGCGGGCAAGCCGCTGGGGGCAATGGCATAAACATGAATTTTGTTATCATTGATTTGGAGTGGAACGGCGCGTTTGTGAAGAAGATGCATGGATATTTCAATGAAATCATTGAAATCGGCGCTGTGAAACTGGATGAAAATATGCGTGAGGTGGACCGCTTTCACGCAATCATTCGTCCCGCGGTGAGTAAAAAACTCACCAAATTGGTTACCGATTTGACCAATATTACCGACGATGAATTGAGCGACGGCGGCACTTTTACAGGTGCAATGGCGGCGTTTCGGCGGTGGATAGGGAAGGAGCAAACGGTGATTCTCACGTGGAGCACCACCGACTTGCTTGTGTTTTTGGAAAACTATCGATATTTTTGTAAAACAGATACCATCCCTTTTATGAACGCGTATGTTGATTTACAAGCATATTATCAGGTGTATGCTCAAATTCCGTTGTCGCAACAACCCGCACTTTCCAAAGCAGCGGAGGCACTGTCGGTGAGCGAAGAGGACGTTGCGCATCATCGTGCGCTGGATGACAGTATTTTGAGCGGTAGAATTTTACAAAAGATATACGATAAAGCGCGTTTTGAAAGTATGTTACGTGTTGCCGATGACGAATTTTATGCGCGCGTCACGTTTAAGAATATGTTTATCACCGATGTGACCCATCCGCTGATTAAAAAAGAATATTTGCGATTTTCTTGTACCGATTGCGGTGAAAAATTGGTGTTTGCGAAGAAATGGCGGCCGCATAACCGTTCGCTGACCTCGCTGGGGGTTTGCGGGAGGTGCGGAAAAAAATTTAATGCCCGCGTGCAGGTAAAACAAACGTACGATACAGTGGACGTGAAACGGAAACTGTTAGAAAAACAAGAAAAAACAGAGGAGGAAACAGCACATGAGTAAACTGAAAGAACAAGGCGCAAAAATGAATGGTTTTTTGGCGGAATTCAAGACATTTGCTATGCGTGGCAACGTGATTGATTTGGCAGTCGGTGTTATCATCGGCGGCGCATTCCAGAAAATCGTTACCTCGGTAGTGAATGATTTGGTAATGCCGTTTGTCGGTTTGTTGACCGGCGGACTGAACTTTGCCGAACAATTTGTCATCTTGAAATTACCTGAAGGGGTATCAAAGGCGGCGGTGACCTCGGTTGAAGTGGCGAAAGAACTTGGCGTGACCACATGGAACTACGGTTCGTTTATCACAGCTGTGATTGATTTTCTCATTATGGCGTTTGTGATTTTCTTGCTGGTCAAAGGCATCAACAGCCTGACCGAAATCGGCAAGAAAAAAGCGGAAGAACCCGCTCCTGCACCTACTACCAAAGAATGTCCGTTCTGTAAGAGTGAAATTGCCATTACGGCAACTCGTTGCCCGCATTGCACGTCAGAGCTAAGCGAATAAATCAAACCTCAAAAAGCGTTGTCGCTACGACAACGCTTTTTCTTTTTTCGATTACGCTTATTTTGATTAATATTTGCATTATTGTTCGGTTTTTTTGCATTAAAACACGCGTTTTATCTAAATGGGTTGATTTTTTTTTAAAAATATTAATATAATGGTGTATATTTGTATAAGGGCGTATTATACCCATATACACAAATTTAGTATAAAAGGAGAGAACCTGATGAGAATGTTAAAAACACTCAAACGTGTGGGCGCGGTTATGCTCACACTGGCACTGCTGACAAGTATGATGTCCGTTATGGGCGCATTCCCGATGTCTGCAGCTGCCCAAGATGAAGTTGACAAGTACGAAGTTGACTTCTATCAAGGTTTAGATTCTAAGGTTAAGCTTAATTGGGCCGGTGGCTCAAGTTATAACGCCTTACTTTCTAATCCTGCGAGCAATCCCGAAGCGGAGGATTATGCATGGTTGAGTGAACGTTTTGATTCCTACAAATGCTTCACTGATGCATCCAACCCCGCACGTACGTATCTCGGTGGAGATTCGTCGGTTGGCAGCGACTTTTTTGGTTATTTCTATTATTCCCAAAGAGAAGCTGTCGGTATAACCGGCGCCGATCGTGGCCTTTGCTTCACCAGAGAAAATCAAAACAGCTCTGAGCTTTTCTGGCACGTCACTACCTTGGTGCTCAAAAACGAGGGTAAAGTGCTCGATTTGAAAAACTTCGAAGCGACCGTGAAATTCGCAATGCTCTCTGATACTCTTACCGGTGGTTTGTTGTTCGGTTTCCATGAATCGGATCCCGGCAAATATACCTTTAACTGGAACTACACGGAAAGACGCGGCACCGGTTCCGTGCTGGCGATTGGTAACAAAGTCGACGGCACTGTCGGCAACGACGCTTGGAAATTCTTCGACAAAGGCACTGTGATTGAAGACGAATATCTGTATGGCGCAGAGTCTTTTGGTAAAACTTTGACTAATCAGTATCACACGCTGACGGTGAGAGTTGTTAACGGTACCGCTACCTTTACTGTGACGGATAAAGACGGTGCAGTTGTAAAGACGATGAGCCAGTCTTATACTTCCACTAATGGTGGTATCTCTCTTGGCTTCTCGGACCGTGATATGATCGTGAATAAAATCACCGTGACCGAGTTGGATAACGACGGTAACGCAGTTGACTTGGGCTTCACCAAAGCATACGAGGAAGCGTATGCTGCTGCGGATAAATTCAATGGTCATTTCGCTACGGGTTTGAATCGTTCCGATAATACTTGGACCGGCACTCAGTACAAATATGAGACGAAGTTAAATGACCCCACCGCTGCGAGTGCTACGGTGGCCGAAAAACATTATCAGGAATGGTTGAGCACGAACTTTGATTCGTACATGAACTTCAATAACGATATCCAATTGCGCACCTACTTTGGTGAGCCGGATAAGGACGGAAGCAGCTACTTCTCTTACGTGCAATTCGGCAGCCTCACGCAAAGTGATGCTGACCGTGGTTTGATGTTTAACAACTGTTCGTCGGGCGGCGAGCTGTTCTGGTCCATCAACACGTTGGTACCTAAACATAATGGTGAAGTCATCAAAGTGAAAAACTTTGAAGCGACCGTAAAATTCAGCATGACCAACACTTTGTCCGGCGGTTTGCTGTTTGCTTTCCATGAATCCAACGCCGGTCAGTATACCGGTACTACTCCCACTAAACAAAGCAGTGGTTCTGTATTGGCAATCGGCAATAGCGTTGATACAAAAGCAGCTTGGAATGCTGCCGGCAGCACTATGGATGCTTGGAAATTCTATGCTGATGGTAGTGTTGAAGCTAACTATATGACAAATGTCGATAAACAGTTTGCACAGTATTTGAACGGCCAGTATTACACTCTGAAAGTAAAAGCGGTCAATGGTACTGCTACCTTTACTTTGACCAGTGCAGATGGCAGTTTCAACGAAACCATGACAAAAACATACACCACCATTGCAGGCGGCATTTCGCTTGGTCTTACCGGCCGTGAAATCATGGTGAATTCTATCGACGTGGTAGAATTAGACGGTTCCGGCTTGCCGGTTGATTTGGGCACGTATGTAAAACAAATGAATAGTATGAACATTGAAGGTTTGCCGAGCTATGAAGGCGGCAGTGGTGTAACTGCTCATGAAGGTCGTGACGGCTATAAAACCTACGTTATCAAAGGCACTGATGCAAACGAATACACCACCTTTGTAAGCGCTGTTGAGGCTGCCGGCTGGACGAAATACTCCGAAAACCAAGCAGCTAACAACTTGTTTGCTACCTATCAAAAAGGCAACCATACCGTGTATATGTACTACTTGCCTGCTGAAAATCGTGTGCATGTCATTGATATGCCCACCGGTGCAGTATTGCCCACTACGCAGGCAGCAGATTACACCAAAGTTTGCGAACCGTTATTCACACAGGTACAGCTTTCTTATGCTACTGCTTCCGAAGGCATGTCCTATCTCCTGCGTTTGTCTGACGGTAGATTTATCGTGATCGACGGCGGTGATGATGAACCCGATTACCTCGAGAGCATTCATCTTTACCATTTGATGGAAGAGCAGAACGCACTGGATAAAATCACCGTTGCGGCTTGGATTGTCACCCATGCGCATGGCGATCATCAGCTTGTGCCGACTGAATTCCTCAATAAATATATCAATGATGACAATCTTGTTATTGAACAGGTGTTGTTTAACTATCCCACCTCTACCCCCAACGACGCACAAACCAATGCGTTCATCGAGGCTGTGAATGCTTGGGGCGCTTCCGGCACCAAACATGTCACTCCTTTCATCGGTCAGGAATTCTACTACGCAGATGCTAAATTAGAATTCTTGCACACCATTGATGCGTATGAACCCGGTCAGATTGACGGCGCAGATTTCAATAACACTACTTCGGTGTTCTCGATTGAGATTGCCGACCAGAAGATTATGATTCTCGGCGATATGCACGAAATCGGTAATGACCAGCTTGTAAAACTGTATGGTGAAAACCTTAAGAGCGATATCGTGCAGTTTAACCATCACGGTGTTGGCGGCGGTACCAGAGAACTGTATGTCGAAATCGATCCCGCAGTGGTTATGCTTCCCGCGGGTGTGTTCCATCACACCAATACTTACAACTACTACAGATACCATGCTCCGGATGATGATCGTACGAAGCAGGCATTCAAGTGGTTGTATAACAACGAAAGCGGCAACGTAAAAGAAGTCTTCTTGATGGGCTTTAAAGAGGTTACTTTGACCTTGCCCTACAGGGACTATGGCACTGTATATATGGCAAATCGTAATAACAACGGTTACGTCTTCGAAGAAGCGGCAGTTTCTGACGTGGTTGTTCCCAATCCGTTCTTTGAACTCGATTTGGGCGAGGCGACTAACTCTGTTATCTACAAAGACCAAGCGTACAATGTGCCTTCTCTCCGCGTAGAAAAGAATGCGGCAGTACTGAGCCAGACGGTAGAAGGTCTTTCGGATGTGCTTAATGGCAACAACTCTTTTGAGTTGTTTGTGGCTATCGACAATCTGCCCGATGTTTTGACCGGCGAAACCTATTATATGTTCGGTACTTCTACGATGGGTCTGACCCTCGAGAACAACACCTTGAACGTCAGCTTGCGTAAAGGCAACAACACGGCGATTGTCACCAACGGTGACAGATACTATAAAGGTAACGTCGTTGGTGGCGGTATTGTCAACCACATTGTTGGTACGTATGATGCTTCCACTAACACCTTGTCTATATATGAAAATGGTGTGCTCATTACCACCGCTCAGTATGTAGAAGGCTTTACTGCTGAAGACGTTTTGAATCTGGGTTCTACCGGTTTCAACTCCAAGTCCGGCTACACCGTTCTCGGCGCTCGCGTGTATGACGAATGCCTTGATGCGGATGCGGTTGCTGCGACGTATTGGAATTCCATTCAAACGCTCTGTGGCGAAAACCACACCTTCGATGACCACATGGATACCGAATGTAACGTCTGCCACGCAATCAGAACCGTTGTTGGTGCAGTAGTTGAAGACGATAACGTGTATGTGAATGTTACTTTGAAACCCGGCGAGGAAATCAGAGGCGCTATCTGGTTGTACAGCAATGATTATGAAAATGACCACATTGTGTACCCGGTTATCCGCGTTGGCTTCCGTGAAAACGAGGCAGCTTCTAACAGATATCAAGTTGTGTTGCCCGAGAACGTGACAATCGACCTTGCCGATTTTGAGGTGAAAGCGGACATTATCACACCCAGCAAAGAGGATCCGAACGTTGCTTCCGTTGGTGTTTCTCTCAGTGAGAAATATATCGAAGGTAACAATCTGCGTTTCATCAGCCGTTTCACTCGCGTGGAAGGCGAGGAAGACGCGGCGTATGTAGTTTTGGGCGGTGAGGAATATAAACTGCTCGACTACGGCGTTATTGTTGCTTCTCATGCCGGTATGCAGGTTGATCTTGGGAACTATAATTTGACCGAGGATGATTACGGAACCGTCAGAGACGCGATGACCGTTGATACGAATTTCAGGTATACCAAAGTTGTCAGCTTCGCTGCGGATAACGCTCCCTTGTATGATAACTGCGATGCTTACGTTGATTTAGCATTGACCCTCACCAACATCAAAAATAAGGACATTGACATGGATTATTTCACCCGTCCTTACATCGTGGTGCAAGATGGTGAAAATGAATTGCCTCTGTATGGTGACCTTGTTTTTGGCGCGTATTCAACCTTCCAAAAATAAGTTACCTTTTCGTCACCTATATCTTATATAAGGAGTTGAGTCAAATGCAGAAATCATATACGGTACCTCAAATGGAGGTTGTGAGCTTTGCTGTGACGGAATCTATAGCTTTTGAATATGGATATAATGCTGAAACTGTCACACCGACCACAGTCACTCCTCCGGTTGGTTCCAATTAAGGTAATGGTATTTTAGATTCTATAATCTAAAACGCTAATAAAAACCCCCTCCGCAAAAGCGGAGGAGGTTTTCTGTTAGGAAAAAGGAAAACTCCCTTTTCATCAAAGGGAGTTTTATTCATTTTTGGGTATGAAATTTATTTATCTTGCAATTTTTGTCGTATCATGCGTGCGCATTTATAAACATCGCCGCCGCCCATAGTGAGCACCAAGTCACCCGCTTGTACGTTTTCTGCGACAAAGTCTGCAATCTCGGGGAAAGTAGCGATATAGTGCGCGCCGTCAATTTTATCGGTAATATCGGTAGAATGTACGTTCCATTCATTGGTTTCTCGCGAGCCCATAATATCGCTCACCACCACTTTATCGGCTAGTGCCAAAGCGGCTGCAAATTCATCCAGATGCCTTGCGGTGCGGGAGAAAGTGAACGGTTGGAACACTGCCCAGACGCGTTTAAACGGCATCCGCTTTGCGGTGGAAACGGTAGCAGCAATTTCGGTGGGGTGATGCGCATAGTCGTCTACGAATGTGATGCCGTTAACTTCCCCTAAAATTTCAAACCGTCTGCCTGCACCGCGGAAATGTGCGATGCCGTCACGGATAGCTTCGGGGGACACACCGTACAGCGATGCCGCCGCTGCAACCGCTAATGAGTTGCCCACGTTGTGTTTACCCGGCACGCCCAGTGTGACGGTGGTTACGAATGCGCCGTTATGATATAAGTCATATACGCCGTATGCGCCGTTCTCGGTACGCACATTCTCCGCATACCAGTCGCAAGCGGGGGAGAAACCGTAAGAAATCAATTGTTCCTGTGGGATGTTTGCAATGGCTTTGCAAGTGTTTTCGTCATCGGCATTATATATCACTTTACCGGTGGTTTTTGCGGAAAATTTTGCGAACGAGGCAATGACGTTTTCCAGAGAACCGAAATAATCGAGATGGTCTGCGTCGACGTTCAAGATAATGGATACGGCGGGGGTCATCGCTTGATAATGGTCTTGAAATTCGCACGCTTCACACACCATAATATCACTGTTACCCGCTCTGCCGTTAGCATCAATCAGCGGTAATCGTCCGCCGATAAACAAACTGGGGTCTTTTTCCGCTTCCAGTAACACCTGTGCCAACATAGAAGTGGTGGTGGTTTTACCGTGTGTACCCGCGACAGCGATAGTATCTTTATATTGACGGGAAATATAACCGAGCAATTGTGCGCGTTCTATTAGCGGAATACCCGCCGCTTCTGCCGCACATTTTTCGGGGTTGTCATTGCCGACGGCGATGGTATACACCACCATATCGGCGTCGGTGATATTTTCCGCTTTATGTCCCATAAAAACGGGAATACCGAGAGCGCGGATGCGCGCAAGGTTGTCCGATTCGTTGTTATCTGAGCCGGAGAGTATAAAACCGCGGCTGTGCAGAATTTCCGCAAGCGGGCGCATACCGGAGCCGCCGATGCCGATAAAATGTATACGGCGTATATTTTTGAGTAAATCGTCGTGCATGGTTGTGTATCCTTTCTGCTGCGCTTGGTCATATAGTATATTGTTATTGTACCAAAAAGAAAACCATTTTTCTATATTTTTCCGTAAAAATAATTTTCTTTTATTTTCTTTTTAAATTTCCGCTCTGAAAACATTGCAAAAGTTCTTGAAAAATGCTAAAATAATATCGTATGTATTCTGCTTGAAAGGAATTTTTTATGTCCAATATTCAGCAAGTTTCTTTGGAAGTTTTAGAGCAGCAAAAAGAATTTGCCGCCCGCGTGCAAGAGTATTATGCAATACACAATAACGGCGTACAACCGCTGGCGTTTGTGCGCACCTACGGTTGTCAGCAAAACGTGTCCGATTCAGAGCGTATGAAGGGTATGTTGGCCCAGATGGGATTTGGGTTTACCGAAACACCCGAAGATGCCGATTTTATCTTGTTTAATACTTGTGCTGTGCGTGAACACGCCGTAGACCGCGTGTTTGGTAATGTGGGTGCTTTAAAGCATATTAAACGCCGTCGTCCTCACACGTTGATTGCGGTATGCGGTTGTATGGTACAACAAGAACACGTCGCCAAACGCTTGCGAGAGCATTATCCCTTTGTGGGACTGGTGTTCGGTACACACGTGGTACATCGCTTGGCGGAATTGATTTTTTCCGCTTTGCAAAGTCCGCACCAATTGACCGTTACACCCGCGATGGATGGTGTGATTGCCGAAGGGCTGCCGGTGCGCAGAGATGGTGAATTTAAAGCGTTTGTGCCGATTATGTACGGATGCAACAATTTCTGCA
>JAZOCQ010000042.1:0-7985 GCA_045596565.1 Acutalibacteraceae bacterium | reverse complement strand
CCAAGGAGTTGGGGGGGCAACTTGTCTTCCTAAGACCGCTTGGCCTCCGACTTGCTGACACTTTTCAGCGTGTTATCCAGTTCCCCCGGTCGTGCGGTGGAAGGATTCACACCGATACAAATGAGCGGGTTTTTGCCTTTTGTGCCCAAAATATACCGATATTCCGCATATTCGCACGGCACGTACAACCACCGCTCGTGGTCGTAGTCGTGGGAGACAGTTTGTTCCTCTTGTAATGCCACCGTAAAAGGCATAATTTCCAGTTGCGCAGACGGCGCTGCGGGAATGTGCATACTGTCACCTCCAAACGTCATATTCAGTATACGATATTTTTGTCCAAAAAGCAACTTTTTCACGGTGAAGTTCTTGACTACTCCATAAAAAAGTATATAATTAGGTAATAAACTTTTTAAGATGGAGGGGTTATATGGTATCCGCAGATATGTTAAAACTCGGTCAGCATCGTTCGGTTATCCGTGAGATTTTCGAATACGGTAATGCCCGCCGTGCGCAAATCGGTGCACAAAACGTGTTTGATTTCAGTCTCGGGAACCCCAGTGTGCCCGCTCCGTCGTTTGTGACCGAAACGCTCCAAAATTTGATTGTGCAAACGCCGGCAGAACAGCTGCACGCCTACACTTCCGCCGCGGGCGATATCAGTGTGCGAAAAGCCGTAGCTGATTACATACAAGACACGTTCGGCTTTGCCACCGACGAAAATCATATTTATATGACCGTCGGCGCCGCCGCCTCGCTGACCATCTCTCTGCACGCTTTGGTGGAGTCGGCAGACGAGGTGATTGCGTTTGCACCGTTTTTCCCTGAATACCGTGTGTTTGTGGAAAAGACGGGCGCAAAATTCATAACGGTAAACAGCCGCAAAGGCGATTTTCAAATCGACGCCGCCGCGTTTGCCGCCGCGGTTACCCCGCGCACCAAAGCGGTGATTGTCAACTCCCCCAATAACCCCACAGGCGCGGTGCTCACCCTCGAAAGTGTGCAAGCACTCGCCACCGTTTTGAAAGAAAAATCCGCCCAATTCGGACATCCCATCTATCTCATTGCGGATGAACCGTATCGCGAACTTATATACGACGGCAAAACCGTACCGTATCTCCCGTCCTACTACCAAAACACCATCGTTTGCTATTCTTTCAGCAAATCACTCTCCCTGCCGGGTGAACGCATCGGCTATATCGCCGTATCCCCGCTTGCCGCTGATGCAAAGGATGTATACGCCGCCGTTTGCGGTGCGGGCAGAGCGCTTGGGTATGTATGCGCACCCGCCTTGTTCCAGCAATTGGTTAAACACTGTCTGGGCAAAACCGCCGATATTGCGGTGTATGACCGCAATCGAAAATTGTTATATGATGCGCTCACGCGTTTCGGGTTTGAGGCTGTATATCCCGACGGCGCATTTTACTTATTTGTCAAATCACCTGATCCGGACGCTTGTGCTTTTTGCGAGAAAGCGAAAGCATTTGAACTGCTATTAGTTCCCGGAGACGATTTCGGGTATGCGGGGTATGTTCGCATCGCGTATTGCGTTTCCACCGCACAGATTGAACGCGCTCTGCCCGCTTTTCAAAAACTAGCAAGTCTCTACAAAGGAGAATAACGATGGATACTTTACAAGAAGCCAGAAAAATTATCAACGAAGTGGACACCCACATGTCCGATTTGTTTGTCAAACGCATGCAAGCCGCTCAGATGGTTGCCGACTACAAACGCGAACACGGTATGCCCATTCTGGATACCGCGCGGGAAGAAGCTGTCATCACCGCCGGCGCCGAACGGGTGGAAAACGATGAGCTGCGCGGATACTATATGGATTTTTTGCGGGATACCATGGCGATTTCCCGCCGCTATCAACAGAAACTTATTCACGGTATGCGGGTGGCATACAGCGGTGTGGAAGGCGCGTTTGCGCACATTGCCGCTGATACCTTGTTCCCGCAAGCCGAAAAAATCGCGTACCACGATTTTAAAGACGCCTATGATGCGGTGGTAAACGGTGACTGTGACAGCGTGGTGTTGCCGCTGGAAAACAGTTATGCGGGTGAGGTGGGTCAGGTTACCGACCTTCTGTTCTCCGGCCCTTTATACATCAACGGCACGATGGCATTGTCGGTCACCCACGACTTGTTGGCAGTGGAGGGCGCCTCTCTGGACGGCATCAAAACGGTGGTCAGCCATCCGCAAGCGCTGTCACAATGTGATGCATTCATCAAAGAACACGGATTTGACCAAACACCGTTTGAAAATACGGCTTTAGCGGCAAAACATGTCGCCGAATTAAACGACCCCACCGTTGCCGCGATTGCGAGCAAGGAGAGCGCCGCTCGTTACAATCTGCAAATTCTCGCAAACGGCATCAATCAGTCGCGAGAAAATACCACCCGCTTTGCCGTGTTAGCGCGTTCGGAAAACCGCAATATCAGCAAAGAAGCCGGCGCACATTTTGTGCTCATGTTCACCGTGCGCAACGAAGCGGGTTCTCTTGCCCGTGCGCTGAATATCATCGGCGCACACGGCTTTAATATGCGTACCCTGCGCAGTCGCCCGATGAAAGAATTGCTGTGGCAGTATTATTTCTACGTGGAGGCGGAAGGCAACATTCACGGCTATGAAGGGAAATGTATGTTAGAGGAACTGAACGTTTGCTGTGATAAAATCAAAACCGTCGGCTCGTTTATCTGAGGTGTGCGCTATGGAAATTGCAGTTGAATTAGGAAAAAACAGCTATACCGTCACCGTAGAGCGTGGCAGTTTACAGTATGCCCGCCGCTATATGCGTCTGGACCGCCGCGTGCTGGTGGTCACCGACAGCGGTGTGCCCGCGCAGTATGCTAAGACGGTTGCCGCTTGCTGTGGACAACCCACCATTGTCACCATCCCGCAAGGCGAGGAAAGTAAAAATATCAGGGAATTTGAAAATCTGTGCCGCGTGATGCTGCAAAACGGTTTCACACGCACCGACTGCGTCGTGGCAGTGGGCGGCGGTGTTATCGGTGATTTGGCAGGTTTTGCGGCGGCATCGTTTATGCGCGGTATTGATTTTTATAATATCCCCACCACCGTTTTATCGCAGGTGGACTCTTCCATCGGCGGCAAGGTGGCGATAGATTTAGACGGCATCAAAAACTGCGTGGGTGCGTTCCACCAACCCAAAGCCGTGCTCATCGACCCCGACGTGTTGCAAACCCTCCCTAAAAGACAGATTGCCAACGGATTGGCGGAAGCGGTAAAAATGGCGGTCAATTTTGATGAGCAAGTATTCACGCTGTTTGAAACCGCCGACCCGCTGACGCATCTTGACGATATCATCGTCGCCTCTTTGCGTATCAAAGCGGCGGTGGTCAAAGCAGACGAAAAAGAAAGCGGTTTACGGCGGGTACTCAATTTCGGACACACCATCGGCCACGGTATCGAAACCGCTGCGGGACTGCACACACTGTATCACGGCGAATGCGTGGCACTGGGCATGTTACCGATGTGCAGTGACGATTTGCGGCCACGCGTGAAAGCGGTACTCGAAAAAATCGGATTACCCACCACCTGTCAGGTAGACCCCCAATCCGTGTGGGAAGCGCTGTCCCACGACAAAAAAATGTCAGGCGACAGCATCACCGTCATTTTTGCGCAAACGGCGGGCAGTTATGAAATGCGTACCCTACCGTTAAGCGATTTTAAGGCGACTGTTTTTGGCGCCCTTCAATAAAAAGCGAGGTGTTACCACCATGAAAAATACATTCGGTCAACATATAGCCGTTACCCTCTTCGGTGAAAGCCACGGCGCTGCTATCGGCGCTGTGATTGACGGATTGTGCCCCGGTCTGCAAATAGACGAGGAGAATATCCGTCGCATGCTCGCACTACGCCGTCCCAGCGGTGCTATTTCCACCGCAAGACAGGAAAAAGATGCGTATGAAATTATCAGCGGTACTGTAAACGGTGTCACCACCGGTACGCCGCTGACCGTTCTCATTCGCAACGAGGATACCAAAAGCGGCGACTATGCTATGATGCAAACCGTGATGCGTCCCGCACACGCGGATTATCCCGCACAGTGCAAGTATCATGGCTATCAAGATACCCGCGGCGGCGGGCATTTTTCGGGACGCATCACCGCGCCGTTAGTGGCGGTGGGTGCGATTTGTATGACCGCTTTACAAGCGAAAGGCATCAAAATCGGCACCCATATCGCACGGTGCGCAGGTGTGCCCGACCGTGCGTTTGCCGATTTAGAAACAGATATTAACACGCTTGCAAACAAGCCGTTCCCCGCATTAGACGATACGGCGGGCAAAGCGATGCAAGCCGCGATTTTACAAGCGAAAACTGAAATGGACAGTGTCGGCGGGATATTGGAAACCGCCATTATCGGGTTGCCAGCGGGTGTGGGCGAACCATGGTTTGATACCTTTGAAAGTATGCTTTCTCACATTCTGTTCTCCGTCCCCGCCGTCAAAGGCGTGGAATTCGGCGACGGTTTTAAACTGGCGGATATGCGCGGCAGTATTGCCAACGACCCACTACGCTTTGAAAACGGCAACGTGGTCACCGCCACCAACCACAACGGCGGCGTAGGCGGCGGTATCACCAACGGTATGCCGGTCATTTTCCGTTGTGCCGTGAAACCCACCCCCTCTATCGCCAAGGCGCAGCAAACCGTTGACGTTGCGGCGGGTGAAAACACCGTTTTGGAAATTAAAGGCCGCCATGACCCCGCTATCGTGCATCGCGCTCGCGTTGTCATTGACGCGGTGACCGCCATTGCAGTTTGCGATATGCTGGCGGGCAGATACGGCACCGATTGGTTACGCTAAACATTCTCTCATTGCGTAAAGGAAGTGAAAATATTGCAGTACGGTTGTATCGGTGAGCATCTCACCCATAGTTTTTCCAAAGAAATCCACGCGGCACTCGCCGATTATGCGTATGAACTGCGGGAAATTCCACAAGGCGAACTTACCGCTTTTATGCAAGCGCGCCCATTTGACGGCATCAACGTTACCATTCCCTACAAACAAAACGTGATACCGTTTTTAAAAGAAATCGACCATACCGCCGCGCAAATCGGCGCTGTCAACACCGTCGTCAACCGTGGTGGTGACTTGTACGGATATAACACCGATTTTTCGGGGTTAAAAGCGCTCATTCATCACGCCGACATCACCCTTGACGGCAAAAAAGTGCTCATTCTCGGCAGTGGCGGTACTTCCAACACCGCATCTGCCGTAGCAAAACATTTAAACGCAAAAAGCGTGTATAAAGTTAGTCGCAGCGGTAAAGGCGGCTCGCTGACTTACAAACAGGCAGTAGCCGCTCACGCCGATGCCGAAATTTTAATCAACACCACCCCTTGCGGGATGTTCTCGCGTGAAGAAGGTATGCCCATCGACCCCGCCTTGTTCCCGCAATTGTCGGGTGTGGTAGACGCCGTGTATAACCCCTTGCGCACCGCTTTCGTACTTAAAGCGCAAGAGATGGGTGTCAAAGCGGAAGGCGGGTTATATATGCTCGTCATGCAAGCGGTGCGTGCATCCGAAATCTTTACAAATTCTACCTATCCCGCTTCCACCGTACAAGCGGTATACGAAAAAATCAGAGCGAGCAAAGAAAATATCGTGTTGACCGGTATGCCGTCCAGCGGCAAAACCACCGTGGGCACACTGCTCGCACAACGGCTCAACCGTCCGTTTATTGACACCGATACCGAAATCGAAAAACAAACGGGACAATCCCCCGCTACGCTGATTAAAAGCAAAGGGGAGCAGACGTTTCGTGACATTGAAACGCAAGTGATACAGAATTTGCGGCACGTGAGCGGTGCAGTTATCGCCACCGGCGGCGGCGCTGTTCTGCGGCCGCAAAACGTACAAGCACTGCGTATGAACGGACGGCTGTTCTTTTTAAACCGTTCGGTAGAGTTATTACTCCCCACCGCCGACCGCCCATTATCGTCTGACGTGGAGGCAATTCGCCGCCGTTTTGCAGAACGGTATGAAACCTACGTATCCACCGCAGACGTGCAAATTTCCGCCGACGGCACGCCAAAAGAGGTCGCCGCATCGGTTGAAAGGAGTTTCCTTATATGAATATTTTGGTTATCAACGGTCCCAACCTCAATATGCTGGGTATCCGCGAACCCGCACTGTACGGTTCGGGTACGTATAACGCACTGTGCGAAAAAATCAGCGCATACTGTGAGGCAAAAGGTATCACCATTTCGTTTTTTCAGTCCAACCACGAAGGCGCACTGGTAGACCGCATCCAAGCGGCATACAGCGACGGCACTAACGGTATTGTCATCAATCCGGGCGCCTACACCCACACCAGTGTAGCATTATTGGACGCGGTCAAAGCAGTGGGTATACCCACCGTTGAGGTGCACATCTCCAAAGTGGAGGAACGCGAAGATTTTCGGCAGGTCAGTTTTATCCGTCAAGCCTGTGTTGCCACCATCACCGGCAAAGGTTTTGACGGCTATCTCGAAGCGATTGATATTTTAACGGAGACGATACATGAAAATTAACATACAAAAAAGCACCGCGCGCGGTACGGTGACGGCGCCACCTTCAAAAAGTATGGCGCATCGTCTGCTGATTGCCGCGGGACTGGCAAAAGGGGTCAGCCGTATTGGCGGCGTGGCGTTAAACGAAGACGTTGCCGCCACCATTGACTGTTTGCGCGCTTTGGGCGCTGATTGCGAGGTAAACGGCGATACCGTCACGGTGCACGGCGCCGACCTTTCCGCTACCGCACCCGCCGACACCTTACAGTGTCGGGAAAGCGGCAGTACCCTGCGGTTTTTTATACCGCTCGCGTTGTTATCAGGCACGCCCGTTTCTTTTACGGGCACGGAAAAATTGCTGTCCCGCCCGCTCACCGTTTTTGAAACACTGTGCAAAGAACAACGTCTTACTTTTGAACAAACGGCAGACCGCGTCACCGTTTGCGGCAAGTTGCAAGCGGGAAACTTTGAAGTTGCGGGCAATATCAGCAGTCAGTTTATTACAGGACTGCTGTTTGCATTGCCGTTGTTAAAAGGCGACAGTCGCATTCGCATCACCCCACCCATTGAAAGCGCCTCTTACATTGCGCTGACCTTGCAAGCATTGTCTTCTTTCGGAGTGAAGGCGCACTGGGAAGACGCCACCACGTTATACGTTCACGGCGGGCAACGCTATACTGCTACCAATATTACGGTAGAGGGCGATTATTCGGGCGCGGCGTTTTTAGAAGCATTTAATCTGTTTGGCGGCGAAGTGCAGGTAACGGGACTCATCCCCGACAGTCTGCAAGGCGACCGTGTATACCGTGAACATTTCAGGGCGTTACAACACGGAACTGCCATCATTGACATCAGCGATTGCCCTGATTTGGGTCCGATTTTATTGGCGATTGCGGCAGCAAAACACGGCGGTGTGTTCACCGGCACCAAACGGTTGAAAATCAAAGAAAGCGACCGCGCCGCCGCCATGGCGGAAGAGTTGTCCAAAATGGGCGCCACCATTACGGTAGAAGAAAACAAAGTGACCGTGCTTGCCACGCCGTTACGCGCGCCGAGAGCACCCCTTTACGGGCACAACGATCACCGTATCGTGATGGCAATGTCTGTTTTACTCACGTTGGTGGGCGGTGAAATCGACGGCGCTGAAGCCGTGCGCAAAAGTTTTCCTGACTTCTTTAGGAAAATCAAACAACTGGGAATTGAGGTGAGCGGCGATGCAATTATCTAAAGATACAAACATCTTAATTGTCGGTTTGGGTCTTATCGGCGGGAGTTACGCCAAAGCGCTCACAAAAAAGGGATATACCGTCACCGCTATTACCAAAGATGCGGCGTCGGTTGACTATGCCGTGCGCGAGGGACTGATTGCACGCGGCAGTGCGTTCCCCGATGCACAACTGATAAGCGAAGCAAATCTCATTGTGTTCGCCTTATATCCGCAGGTATTCCTCGACTGGTTGCAGAACTA
>JAZOCQ010000041.1:0-1822 GCA_045596565.1 Acutalibacteraceae bacterium | reverse complement strand
GCCGGGGCCGGGTTGCAAAATATTAACTCTTGGGTGCATATTGCAAATCTTAATGATCTCATAGACATCCATATTATCGTGTCGGCAAATTTTTGCAAGTTCATTGGCAAACGCAATGTTCACAGCACGGAATGTATTTTCCACTACTTTTGTCATTTCAGCAGTACGAATGTCAGTTACCACAATATCCCCTTGACAGAAAGTGGCATATAAATCTTTTACTTTCTGTCCGATTGCAACGTTATCAGCACCAACTGTACGATCATTATGAAGCAATTCGTAAACCATATTGCCGGGAATAATCCGCTCAGGTGCATGCACCAAATGGATATCTGTTCCAATGACAAATCCGTTTTGTTCTATCACCGGACGAACGTATTTGTCTATGGTTCCGGGAGATACGGTAGACTCTATAACAACGACCGCACCTTTTGGGCAAATCTCCATCACTGTTTTGATTGCCGCCACAACGTAGCAGGCATCCACTTTTTTGCTAAACTTATCATACGGAGTGGGTACGGAAACAATGTACATATCCGTCTTTTGATACTCCGTGGTAAATATAATACCGCCTTTTACCGCCTCGGAAAACAATTCATCTAAGCCATCTTCTTTAAAAGTGGTTTTTCCATTCTGCAACGTTTCCACCAACTGTTGATTGTAATCAGTGCCAACAACTTCCACACCATGTGATGCCAACATAAGTGCGGTAGGAAGTCCAATATAACCAAGCCCTATTACGTTTACCATTTTTTATTTCTCCCATTTCCTAAACAATTATTTTCTTTTGTTTTGTGCCATTTGAACAGCCTGCCGCAACACCTGCAAGTTATCCGTTTTACTATAAAATTCAATAGAATTCTTTTGGAAGGTTTCATAGTTTGATTCCATTTTCAAAATTCCCTCTTTGATAGCCTCCACGCGATTCCAGTCAACGCAAACACCTGCACCCGCAACGCCGACAGTTTCCAAAAGACCGGGAACATCATTGGCAAGAGAGGGAACACCAAAGCAAGCGTACTCATATATTTTATTTGGTGCGCAAAACAAATTGTTTAGGCAAGTTTCTGCATACACCGAAACACCCATATAGCCATTGCCGGTAATCTCCATATGCATAGGAGATTTTATAAATCCGGTACAAACCACATGCGGATAGATTTCTTTTAGTCGATCAATATCCTCTTGATGATCAACAATTCCCATAAACACCAACAAATAATTGCTGTCAATTTCCCGCAGCGCCTTGGCAAGATTCACAAGGTGATCTGCATAGCGGAAATGATACGCTTGATATATAATAGGACGCATGCCCTCAAAACTTTGGATAACCTTTCGCAAATGAGGTGTAGATCCAGCACTTCTTTTCGGTAGTTCTTCATAGAACGGTCGATTGGATACCACAAGCGGAAGTGTCTCCAGTCCCCAGTTAAATTTCATATATCGCGCTCGGTTCACTTCGCAAGCGACCAACACATCAGCCGTGCGCCCGATATGAAGCAGCATTTTACGATGCCAGTATACATCCTTATCATATAATTCTTTAATGCAGACAACATTTCTGTATTTTTGAAAAACGCCAAACACTGCAGTCGCGGTGTCGTCCGTTCCGATAAAAACAACATCTTCGTCGCTACAATTGAATCGCAAAAACCGCCTAACAAACTGCCTAAAACGGTAATACATTGAAACACGGCTTTCTTTTTTGTCCGCCATAACAGTAGGAATTATGCCTTTTGCATGAAGCGTTTGATCAATCACCTCGGTACTTTTGCCAAAAACCGGCACAACATCGAATCCCAGGTGGTGCAACATTAAAATG
>JAZOCQ010000040.1:0-1548 GCA_045596565.1 Acutalibacteraceae bacterium | reverse complement strand
GATATGTTGCCCGATTTGGCGGGTGGAAACGCTTGCTTACAACTGATTGAGCAAAACAAACAAGTCCCCACCTCTATCTGGGTGGGTACGTCAGAGCAAGCGGCGGCGCTGTCTCCCATGCCCGAAAATACGCTCATTTTCAAAACGGATGACGATACCGCGGCGCGGTTGGATGCGGCAGATGCCGCTCTTTCCAATGTGACCGCAAGCACCATCGCACTGGACGAGCGTGTCGGTCAAAACGAACGGGATATCGACGATTTGCAGACGTTGGACGGGCGTGTGAAAACCACAGAGCAAGGAATAAGCAGTATTAACAGTCGCATTTCCACAATGGAAAATACCATCAGCGCTATCGGGTCGATTGCGTGTACCTCACATCTCGTGTCGGAAAGCACTCAAAATGGGCCGTCTCTGCTCAACTGGTGTAACAAAAACGCCCGCCCCGGTATTCAGGTGCTACACATCGGTCCGGGTGCCACCGATACCCCCGCACAATACTGTCTGGCGTTTTACGCTTGTAACAGCGCCGTCAACACGCGAACACTGTGGCTGTTCAGCAACACCGGCGACCTGCATTTTTGCAATTATTCGGATGGCAATTGGACAACGTGGAGAAAGGTAACGGGTACCACCGCTTAAACACAATAAAACAGCGTCCTGCTCGGCGAACACTCCAAAAGCGGGGCGCTGTTTTTATGCGTTTTGCAACAAAAGTCTAAAACACCCCAAAAACCCCTTGAAAAGCAGTGAATTATGGTATATACTATACAAAGACAACTCAATTTGTTGTAAACTTTTATGCATTTTTCGACAAAAATACCGAAAGGGGCACTTCCCATGAAAGATTTCACTGCAAAAAAAATTCGCAACGTCACGTTCGTCGGTCACGCCGGCTCCGGTAAAACGTCTCTTGCAGAGGCCTGTTTTTACATGACCGGTCAGGCAGAGCGACTGGGGCGCACTGCTGACGGCAATACGATTTGCGACTTCGATGCGGAGGAAATCCGCCGCGGCGCGTCGGTTTCTACCGCAATTTTGCCGCTGGAATGGAAAGAAACCAAAATTAATCTATTAGACACCCCCGGCTTGTTTGATTTCGCGGGCGGACGGCAAGAAGGTATTCGTGCTGCGGGTTCGGCGGTTATCGTACTGTCCGGTAAAAGCGGTGTCACCGTCGGCGCAGAAAAAGGATTTGCCGCGGCGCAGAAAAAGAAAATCGCTACCATGTTCTTTGTGAACAAGTTGGATAGTTCCCACGCTGATTTTTATAAGGTGTTCGAAGACTTGAAAGCCAAGTTCGGCCCGATGGTGTGTCCGATTGTGGTGCCGTACGTGGTGGACCGCAAAGTGGAATGTTACGTAAACCTCTTAGAATACCGTGCGTATACATACAAAGACGGCAAAGCCGAAAGCGTACCGTTGCCGGATATGGGCCATCGTTTAGAGGGCTTGCGTACCGCCATTTGCGAAGCGGTAGCAGAAACCAGCGAAGAGTTGATGGAAAAATATTTCTCCGGCGAGGAATTTACCCCCGACGAACTGATT
>JAZOCQ010000039.1:0-1942 GCA_045596565.1 Acutalibacteraceae bacterium | reverse complement strand
TGGACCAACGCAGTGGGTATCTCTCTTGGGATGCATATTTTATGGGGATTGCGATTCTCTCAGCACAACGCAGTAAAGACCCCGGCACACAGGTGGGCGCTTGTATTGTAGATGCCAACCATAAAATTTTATCTATGGGGTATAACGGTATGCCGCGCGGCTGTCACGATACATTGATGCCGTGGGCGAGAGAAGGCACACCCGAGGAAACCAAATATCTTTATGTTTGCCATGCGGAACTCAATGCTATTTTAAATTATGACGGCACCAATTTGCATGGTTCTACTATTTATACGACGCTGTTCCCCTGTAATGAATGTGCAAAAGCATTGATTCAGGCGGGTATCAAGGAAGTGGTGTATTTGTCGGATAAATATGCTGACAGTACTTCCACGCGTGCTTCTAAACGTATGATGGATATGGTAGGCGTCAAGTATCGGCCGTATACCATGACAGGTAACATTGTGAATATGGAGCTGTAAAAACAGAATGAATAAGGTTGCTTTGATAACCGGTGCTGCACGCGGTATCGGTGCGGCGGTGGCGGTAACACTTGCCCAAAAAGGCTATGATATTATTTTAAATTATCATACTTCCGAGCACGCTGCCTTTACGCTTGCCGAAAAATTGAAGGCAATGGGGGTAGGGGTGCTGCCGTATCGTGCGGATGTTGGAAACAGTGATGAGGTCAACGCTATGGTGCAAGCCGCTGTTGCGTGTTTTGGCAACGTTACGGCGCTGGTAAACAATGCCGGCATTGCCGCTCAAACGCTGTTTACCGATATTTCCGATGAGCAATGGCGTGCAATGCTCAACACCCACGTAGACGGAGCATATCATTGCTGTAAAGCGGTTTTGCCCTTTATGATACGTGAACACGCGGGTAAAATTGTCAACATTTCATCTGTTTGGGGGATTAGCGGTGCTTCTTGTGAGGCACACTATTCTACCGCTAAGGCGGCACTTATCGGGTTGACAAAAGCGCTTGCGAAAGAGGTCGGTCCTTCGGGTATACAGGTAAACTGTATTGCTCCCGGCGTCATTCAAACGGATATGCTCGCGGGATTCAACGATGAAGATTTGCAGGCACTCGCGGAGCAAACGCCGCTGTGCCGTTTGGGTACGCCTGCCGATGTCGCCAATGCTGTCGCTTTCTTGCTGTCTGAACAAGCGGATTTTATCACCGGTCAGGTGTTGACTGTTGACGGTGGGTTTAGTGTGTAGATTTGAAAGGGAGAAACTATGTCGCAACAAGAACAATGGGATTTAACCGATATATATGCTGACGAAACGCTGTGGGAACAGGATTTGCACAACGTGACCGCACTGATGCAACAACTGTCTGGTTTAAAAGGAAAATTATCGGACGTTGCTTGTTTACAAGACGCTTTGCTTTTGGATGAACGTGTGTCTGCGTTGTTAGAGAAAATTTACGGCTATGCGCATATGCGGTATGATTTAGACCATACCGATGCCAAATCACAAGAAATGCGTGACAAAGCGTTTCACGTGTATTATGCGGTGAGAGAAGCGACTGCTTTTATCGTTCCGGAACTTACCGCTTTGCCGCGGGAGACCACTGATACACTGTTGAAAACGTATGCGGATATGCAAGTATTTTCGCATATGCTGGAAGATATCGACCGTCATCGTGTACACGTTTTACCTGAGCGTGAGGAGCAGTTGCTGACGATGGCAGCCCCCGCACTGTCTGCCATGGATACGGCGTTTTCCATGTTGGAAAGTGTTGACCTTGGCAAAGGCAGTATCACCGATGAAAACGGTGAAACGGTGATTTTAACTAACGGTGTATTCGCCAAATACAGAGAAAGCCGCCATCGCGGGGTGCGTGCAGATGCATTTCGTGCTTTTCACGAGGCGTTTGCTTCTATGGGTAACACCATTGCCGCTTTGTATGCGGGGCAGGTGCGTGCGGACGTTT
>JAZOCQ010000038.1:0-2939 GCA_045596565.1 Acutalibacteraceae bacterium | reverse complement strand
CACGTCACCAAAAATGATGGAGCGGTCATCGCTTTCCACTTTCACGCTGACAACGTCTTTGTCGGCAAGACCCATTCCCGCAGCATCGGCGGCGGTCATATGAATGTGGCGTTTTGCCGCGATGACACCTTCTGCGATTTCCACTTCGCCCGCAGGACCGACCAACTTGCACCCGCCCGAACCGGCAATGTCACCGGATTCACGGATGGGAGCGGTAACGCCGATGGAACGCGCGTCGGTCAGCGAGATTTCTACCTGTGTGGTGGGGCGGGTGGGGCCGAGAATGGAAACGCCAGTAAGCGTTTTCTTAGCACCCACGACGTCTACACGCTCGGCACAAGCATATTGACCGGGTTGGGATAAATCTTTTTTCTTGGTGAGTTGATAGCCTTTGCCGAACAAGGTTTCCAAATCTTGTGCAGACAGATGCACGTGGCGTGCAGAGGTTTCAACTAATACTTTGGACATAAGGGACACTTCCTTTAAACAGTTTTTTATCATTGTACGCCTTTTGGGCGTTTTTTTCAAGTGTTTTTACCGTTCTTCACGGAAATACGGCAACCCGAGGCTTTGCGGGGGTTGATGTTCACGCTTTTTACGCATACTGGTGATAATCAACACCACTACGGTCACCACGTACGGGAGCATATTGAACAGTTCTTGTGTATCGGTACCCAGCGGCACACCGAATTGCGGCATATAGTTATTGAGATTACATAACATACCGAACAGGAACGAACCGATGATAGCCATCGACGGTTTCCACAGCGCGAAAATAACCAACGCTATTGCCATCCAACCACGGTCACCGAACGCATTATTGGACCATACGCCGTCGGCATACACCATCACGTATTGCAAACCGCCGAAACCTGCCACGGCACTGCCGATACAGGTCGCCAGATATTTGTAACGCGTAACGTGAATACCCGCCGCGTCTGCGGTGGCGGGATTTTCGCCAACGGCACGCAGATTAAGACCCACACGCGTGCGGTTTAACACGATAGCTGTCACCACCGCTATGGCAATAGATACGTAGGTGAGAAAATCGTGGGACAGGAAAATTTCTCCGAACCACCCAAGCTTGTCAGCAAACGGCAGATGGATATGGAAATATGCGCTGGTGTTGGTCAGGATAATATTCGGTAGGTCGCTATCCACCAATTTCGCCAGAGAACCGCCAAAGAAGTTTCCAAGACCCACGCCAAACGTGGTCAGCGCCAAACCTGTGACGTTTGGATTGACACGCAAGGTAACGGTAAGAAAACTGTATATCAGTCCCATCAGCACCGACCCCAAAATACAGGAAAGCAACGGAATCAGAATGGCTAACGCCGCATGCATATTCGCCGCCACGTTGCCGCACGCTTGTTCATATAAGAACGCGCCGATAACACCGCTGATGCTGCCCACGTACATAATGCCGGGGATACCGAGGTTTAAGTGTCCCGATTTTTCGGTGATGATTTCACCCGTAGAACCGTAGAGCAGCGGCACACCAAGTGGAATGGAACTTGCTAAATAGCGAACAAGGGTACTTGTCATACCGACGCACCCCCTTTCTTCAAGTGACGGAGTTTCACCGTATACCGAATAAAGAATTCACAAGCAACCAAGCACAGCACCACAACGCCTACCATAACGTCGGCATATGCGCTGTTGAGGAAATAGGCGTCGGCGGCACCTGCCGCACCGATTTGCAAGAAGGAAACCAGCGCAGCCATCGCCGCAATGATAAACGGGTTAAACTGACCAAGCCAAGACACCATAATCGCAGTAAAGCCTTGTCCGCCCACCGTATTGGTGTTGATAGAGTGGTCTTTACCCGCTACCAACAACATACCTGCAACACCGCAAAGAGCGCCTGAAATAATCATGGTACGGATAATCACTTTTTTGACATTGATACCGATATATCGCGCGGTATTCTGGCTTTCGCCCACAACCGACACTTCGTAACCTTGCTTACTGTACCGCAGATAGATAAACATTGCTACGGTAAGCGCTACTACGATTAAAACGTTCAGTAAGTATTGCTGGCCGCCAATGACCGGTAATGCGCCGGTGGATACGGGGTTAATGACGTTAGACCCCTGACCGTTAGCATACACGTAATAGGCGACGATTTGGGTCGCGATATAGTTCATCATCAAAGTGAATAAGGTTTCATTGGTGCGGTATTGTGCGTGGAAAATAGCGGGAATAACGCCCCAAGCAGCACCGCCGACGATGCTCGCCAAAATAACGATGGGAACCAATACCATTTCCGGCACTTTGCCGCCAAGATTAATCATACAGAACATTGCCGCCAAACCGCCGAATAAAGCTTGTCCTTCTGCACCGCAGTTCCAAAACTTCATCTTAAATGCGGGGGTTACTGCCAAAGAGAGGCACAGCAAAACGGCGGTTTCCTGTAAAAACTTCCACATTTGAGAAAATTTCCCTTGGAAAAGACGGCCGAACACGCTGAGATACAAGCGGTGGAACACATCGCCCAAAGAAAGGTCTTTTCCGCTTGACGTGCGTGCCAACGACAGCAAAATGATGCTCATAACCAAAACGCCCGCCAAAATAGCACCCAAACGGATAAGCCACGCTTTCCAGCCCGCGATGCTATCCCGTTTTGCGATATGTATGAGCGGTTCACGGTGTTTTTTCTCGGGTTTATTAGCCATCATTCTCCGCTCCTTCCTCTGCATTTGCTTCGGTTTTGGTCATCAACAGACCGATTTGTTCTTTGGTTGCCGTGCGGGCGTCTACCACACCGGTGATATGCCCCGAACCGATGACCATAATGCGGTCGCTCAGTTCGAGTAACACGTCAAGGTCTTCACCGACGAACACCACGGCAACACCTTTTTCTTTTTGCTCATTGAGCAAATTATAAATGGTGTAGGAAGAGTTAATATCCAGACCGCGCACGGGATATGCCGCCATCA
>JAZOCQ010000037.1:0-2554 GCA_045596565.1 Acutalibacteraceae bacterium | reverse complement strand
TATTCTTAGACCCGAAAAGACGGGTAGTGGCGGCGTCCCATGCGGGCTGGCGCGGCACGGTGGAGCAAATCGGCAGACTGACGGTGGAACGTATGCAAAAGGATTACGGCTGTGACCCGAAAGATGTTCTCGTCGGTATTGCACCGTCTATCGGCAGGTGTTGCTTTGAAGTAGACACACCCGTTTTGGATGCTTTTTCGCAGATGTCGGTGTTTGATGACGCTTGTTTTACCGCCAAAGGTGAAGATAAGTTTCATATTGATTTATGGGAAGTGAACCGTCGTGTGCTGTTATCGGCGGGAGTGTGTGCAGATAATATTACGGTGACTGACCTGTGCACGCGTTGTTATCCCGAAGTGTTTTGGTCACACCGCAAGACCGGTGCCGCACGCGGCAGTTTGGCGGCGTTTATTGGTTTGGTGGAATGAAAAAAACCGCTGTGTTCATCAGAACACAGCGGTTTTTGTTTATAAAATGAGTTGACAGCGCATACGTTTAAGTAGAAAGTAGGGATGCGTGATGAAATGTAAACTTGATTTTTTAAAGAAACTGTGTGCGGTTGCGGTGAGCCTGTGTTTGGTGACGGGCGTACCGACGGTTGAGGCGAAAGCGGCGTATATTTATGATACCGCTGACAAGGTGGAAGCACCGTATGCGGAGGATGACAGCGTGTGGATGCCCACGGCCGCCGCGGTATCCGAACAGGCGCTGGTGGTGGGCGGCAAATCGGCGGTGTTGATGGAACAAAACAGCGGTACGATACTGTTCGAGAAAAATGCACACGAAAAATTGCCGATTGCATCGGTGACCAAAATTATGACCTTATTACTCACCATGGAAGCACTGGAAGGAGAATTAATCCATATAGACGATAAAGTCACCTGTTCTGCATCCGCCGCTTCTATGGGCGGTTCACAGATTTGGTTGGAACAGGGAGAGCAAATGACGGTGGACGAATTGCTCAAAGCCGCCTGTGTGGTATCCGCAAATGATGCGTGTGCTGCGCTCGCTGAGCATATTTGCGGCACCATTGAAAATTTTGTACTGCGTATGAATGAACGTGCGAGCGAATTGGGAATGGAGGATACGCAGTTTCTCGATTGCAGTGGTCTCAATGATGCGGCGTATTCGTCGGCGCATGACGTGGCGATAATGTCAAGGGAATTGATGCGCCATGAGACAATAGAGAAATATACAACTATTTGGATGGATAGTTTGCGGGACGGCAAATCGCAGTTGGTCAACACCAATAAATTGGTACGGCATTATACCGGCGCGACCGGTCTAAAAACAGGCACTACCGCCGCCGCGGGGCATTGTTTATCGGCGACGGCGCGGCGGGACGGTATGGCGTTTGTGGCGGTTATATTGGGATGCGAGAGCACCGATGAGAGGTTTGGTGGTGCGCGTGCGATGCTGGATTACGGGTTTGCCAATTATGCATTGTATACACCATCTCCCGAGGCGGATACATTACAACCGGTTAAGGTACTGGGTGGTGAACAAGAGCAGGTGGAGGTGGAAATGGAAAGCACAGCACCGCTGTTGCTTAAAAAAGGGCAGGAAAAACAAATTGTGCCGTCTTTGCATATGAGCGAAGACGTGCAAGCGCCTGTGGAGATGGGACAGATAGTGGGCAGTTATACCTTGTCGTTGGATAATAAAACGGTGGCGGAAATTCCCATTCGCGCCAAAACTGATGTGAAAAAAATGGGTGTTTTACACGCACTTGGTCGATTATGGCAAGCGCTGTTGCGGTGACACAATATTTTTATATAAAATTCACAATTTTTCATTGCATTATGGTGTGAAATGTGATAAGATATAGACAAGATATAAAAGATTCATCTCCTATCACATATGCGGCATATGGATAAATGTTGCATGCATTTGCAACAACTGTCCATTGCTAGATTTCTCTATATGTTTTATACTTACAATATGCTTTCCAAGCGAAATTTGTAGAAATAGGGGAATGTAGAATGTCAGTGAAACTTGAAACTCGTTATGCCGCATCTTTTATCGCGCAAAAAGAGTATGATGCCATTGCTCCGTTTGTGAAAACGGCGCATGAGATTTTGCACAGCGGTAAAGGTCCCGGTTGTGATTTTCTCGGCTGGGTGAATTTGCCCACCGACTATGACAAAGAGGAGTTTGCGCGTATCAAAGCGGCTGCTGCTCGCATCAAAGAGGACACCGATATTTTCATCGTTATCGGTATTGGCGGTTCTTATTTGGGCGCTCGCGCTGCGATTGAGTTTTTGAAATCTCCGCTTTACAATGCGAAAAAGAAAGATACCCCCGACGTCTATTTTGCCGGCAACAGCATCAGCAGTACCGCGTTGCAGGAGTTGCTGGATTTGTGCGAGGGTCGTCGTGTGTCGGTCAATGTGATTTCCAAATCCGGCACCACCACCGAGCCTGCGATTGCGTTCCGCGTGTTCCGTGACTACCTTGAAAAAACGGTGGGTCATGAGGAAGCAAAAAAACGCATTTATGTCACTACCGACCGTGCGAAAGGTACGTTGAAGTCGCTTTCCGACCGTGAAGGGTA
>JAZOCQ010000036.1:0-6188 GCA_045596565.1 Acutalibacteraceae bacterium | reverse complement strand
ACCTTCGGTTTGGTGGCGGCGGATGCGGGAATATGGCGCTTGGCCGCCTCGCGCATCGCGTACTTGGTGGTGCCGCCGCCGATGCGATGCTTGACGGGGATGGTGGCCGCCACCTCAAACACCTTCTTGTCAAGGAAGGGTACGCGCAACTCCAGCGAGTGAGCCATACTCATACGGTCCGCCTTCAGCAGGATGTCACCCACCATCCAGCGGTTGATGTCCAGATACTGCATACGGGTGACGTCGTCTTGCCCTTTGGTTTTGTCGTAAAACTCCGCCGTATACTGTGTGGGGGAGGTGGCGGGAATGTTTTTCAGCAGTTTTGCTTTTTCTTTTTGGGAGAACATATTGGCGTTGCCGATAAAGCGTTCTTCGAGCGTCTTTGCACCGCGCTGTATAAACGATTTCCCCTTCACGTCGGGCAACAGCGATACCAAAGCCGCCGCCGCTTTTCGCACAAAACGCGGCAGTTTCTGATAACTGCGTAGGGAGAACGGCTCGTGGTAGATACGGTAGCCGCCGAACAATTCGTCGGCGCCCTCACCCGACAACACCACCTTGACGTGCTCAGCCGCTAATTTAGAAACGAAATACAATGCGATACAAGCGGGGTCGGCAAGCGGTTGGTCGAGATAATATTGCACTTTGGGCAGTGCTTTCCAATATTCGTCCTCGCCGATGAGATGCACGTGATGGTCAATGCCCACCTCTTTGGCAAGTTCTGCCGCATACGTGCTTTCGTTGTAATGTGCGCCGTTATCAAAACCGACGGTGAACGCCTTTTGACCGCCGAAATAGGAAGCGACAAAACTGGAATCCACGCCGCTGGACAGGAAGCAACCCACTTCCACGTCGCTGATGCGGTGCGCTTCCACCGAATCGGTGAACACGTGGTCAATGGCATCCACCGCTTGTTCGAGCGTCATATTCTCATCGGGGGTAAACACAGGGTCCCAATAGCGGGAAACGGTAATTTCTCCGTTTTTAAACCACAGAAAATGCGCGGGCGATAAGCAGAAAATATCTTGAAAGAACGTTTCGGTCGGCACGGCATACTGGAAAGACAAATACTTGTCCAGTGCCGATGGATTAAACACTTTTTTGACGTCGGGATGCGCGAGGATGGACTTGATTTCCGAGCCGTATACCAACCTGCCGTCGGATAAGCGGGTGTAGTGCATCGGTTTGATGCCGAAATAGTCGCGTGCGATAAACAAATCGCCTGTCTGCGTATTCCAAATGGCAAACGCGAACATACCGCGCAGTTTGGGCAATAACGCTTCGCCCCACTGTTCAAAGCCGTGTAACAGCACTTCGCTGTCGCTTTCAGTGGCAAAGGTATGTCCCGCTTCGAGCAGTTCTTTGCGCAGGTCACGGTAGTTGTAAATCTCGCCGTTGAAGGTCAGCACCAGCGTTTTGTCTTCGTTATATAACGGTTGATGCCCCGCTTCCAAATCGATGATGCTCAACCGCCGAAACCCCATGGCGATGCCGTCACCCAGATAATAGCCGTCCGAATCGGGACCGCGATGGGTGATTTTTTCGGTCATTTCTTTTAAAAAGGTTTCTCTGTCGGTCAATTCACCGGTGAAACCGCAAAATCCGCACATACACTACACTCCTACAAGCAATTCATAATAAGTATACACTGTTTTGGTGGAAAAAGCAAATAAATTTGTAGGGGAAAACAGCGGAAAAAATATTTTAAAATTACTATTTACAAATTGGAAAGAGTGTGGTATAGTGTTAAGGCTGTCAAAAAGGCAGTGCATTCGGTTACGCGGTTCGCGGCGGCTGCTCTTTCAAGAGAATCACCATGACCCGATACTGCGTTGCACGAAAATATTTGAAGAGGTGAAAGACTATGATGTTACCCGAAGAGAAAACTGCTATCATGCAGGAATACGCGACCCACGAAGGCGACACCGGTTCCCCTGAGGTGCAGGTTGCCGTTCTGACCAAACGCATTAAAGACCTGACCGAGCATTTGAAAGTGCACAAGAAAGACTACCACTCCAACCGCGGCTTGTTGAAGATGGTCGGTCATCGCCGCAACTTGCTCGAATACTTGAAAAAGAAAGATATCAACCGCTATCGTGCGTTGATTGAAAGACTGGGTCTGCGTAAATAATCGCGCCTATGAGGCAGGTGGGAACCATCCCACCTGCCTCTCGTTGCTTTGAAATCACGAAGGAAAACGGGTTTTAGCAGTGAAACGAGTGCTGTCAAAACGCTTACAGCATTGGTTTTATTGCTAAATAACCGCTTCCCTTCGTAGAAATATAATTTTTTACAGGAGGTACAAGTAGTATGTTTGAAAAGTACAGAGTATTTGAAACAACCCTCGCCGGCAGACCGCTCAAAGTGGAGACCGGCAAAATGGCACAGCTGTCCAGCGGCTCCTGCATGGTGCGCTACGGCGAGACGTCCATTCTTTGTAACGTGACCGCTTCCGCGAAACCCCGTGAGGGCGTGGATTTTTTCCCGCTTTCCGTGGATTATGAGGAAAAGCATTATGCGGTAGGCAAAATCCCCGGCTCTTTCCAGCGCCGTGAAGCGCGCCCGAGCGAAAAAGCGATTTTGACCTCTCGCGTGATTGACCGTCCTATCCGTCCTTTGTTCCCCAAAGATATGCGCAACGATGTTTCCATCGTTTGCACCGTGATGTCGGTTGACCCCGATTGTGCACCGGAAACCACCGCTATGATTGGCGCTTCCATTGCCATCGCGATTTCCGATATTCCGTGGGACGGCCCCATTTCCGGCGTTGTGGTCGGTATGGTAGACGGTAAATTCGTCATCAACCCCACCGCTGAGCAGGAAAAACGTTCCGAAATGCACGTGACCGTCGCTTCCACCGCTGATTTGGTGGCGATGATTGAGGCGGGTGCAAATGAAATTGACAACGACACCATGTTTGACGCTATCATGTTCGGTCATGAAGCTAACCAGGAGATTGTCCGTTTCATCAACAGCATTGTGGCTGAAATCGGCAAAGAGAAATTCCCCTTCACTTCTAATGACCCCGCCCCTGAAATGTTCGAGGCGATTAAAGAGTTTGCCATCGAAAAGGTGCGTTATGCGCTGGATACCGATGACAAATTGGTGCGCGACGAGCGTTTGTTGCCGGTGTATGACGAGGTGCACGCGAAATTTGACGAAGTGTATCCCGAAGAAATCGGTAAAATCGACGAATGCTTATATAAATTGCAGAAATACGTCGTCCGTCGTTGGTTGTTGGACGACGGCAAACGTGTTGACGGCCGCGGCATCAACGAAATCCGTCCGCTTAATGCAGAAGTTTCCTTGTTGCCCCGTGCCCACGGCAGCGGTATGTTTACCCGCGGTCAGACACAGGTGTTGACCGTGGCAACTCTGGGCTCTTCCGGCGACGCACAGTTGTTGGACGGCTTGGATGACGAAACCGAAAAACGCTATATGCATCACTATAACTTCCCGTCCTACTCGGTCGGCGAAACCAAACCTTCCCGCGGCCCCGGCCGTCGTGAAATCGGTCACGGTGCACTCGCGGAACGTGCGTTGGTGCCGGTGTTGCCGTCGGTGGAAGAATTCCCTTACACCATTCGTTTGGTCAGTGAAGTGTTGTCTTCTAACGGTTCTACTTCTCAGGCTTCTATCTGCGGTTCTACGCTCGCGTTGATGGACGCCGGTGTGCCGATCAAAGCACCTGTTGCGGGTATTTCCTGCGGTTTGGTGACCGAGGGCGACCGCTTTATGACCATGGTGGATATTCAGGGCTTGGAAGACTTCTTCGGTGATATGGACTTTAAAGTGGGCGGTACCAAAAAAGGTATCACTGCCATCCAGATGGACCTCAAAGTGCATGGTTTGACACCTGCTATCATCCGTGAAGCGTTGGATAAAACCTATACCGCTCGTATGCACATTTTGGACGACGTGATGCTGCCTGTGATTGCAGAGCCTCGCGCAGAATTGTCTAAATATGCGCCGAAGATGGTGGGCACTAAGATTGATGTGGATAAAATCCGTGAAGTCATCGGTAAAGGTGGCAGCGTGATTCAGAAAATCCAAGCGGAATGTAATTGCAAAATCGATATCGAAGAAGATGGCAGTGTGTTCATCTCCGCACTCAACAGCGAAGATGCACAGCGTGCGCTTATGGTGGTGGAAACCATCGCGAAAGACCCCGAAATCGGTGCGATTTACAAGGGTCGCGTGACCCGTTTGATGACCTTCGGCGCGTTTGTGGAAATCGCCCCCGGCAAAGAGGGCTTGGTACACATCAGCCGTTTGGATGTCAAACGTGTGGATACCGTGGAAGACGTTGTCTCTGTCGGCGATGAAGTGATGGTGAAAGTCACCGAAATCGACGAACAGGGCAGACTGAATCTCTCTCGTCGCGATGCGCTTATCGAGGTAGAGGGCCTTGTTCCCGAGAACACCGTGTCCGACACACCTCGCGCACCCCGTCGTGAAGGCGGTTTCCGTCGTGACCGCCGCGCACCCCGTCGTGAAGACTAATTAATAATTGTGAAAACCGCACAGCCACGCTGTGCGGTTTTTGTTATTATTTACTAGTACAAAAAGTAGTTGGCAAAACGATAAAAGTGTGCTATACTGTTTTATGACTATAAATAGCAGGAGGAAAACCCTCATGGCTGATTGGAAAAAAGTGGAGCAGGTGTGCGACACGGCATCCGCGGATGAAAAAGCAACTACGCCGTCAAACGGCAACACCAAGGCTTTGAAAAAAGCAGAAAAAGCTGCTGCCAAGCAAGAATTGAAAAAGCAAAAATTGATTGCTTACGGCAAAAAGCTACAAGCACGCGAGGCGGAGAGAAACGCCCGCGTCAGCAAATACGGCAACCGTCGCGGACGGTATAAATGGGCGGCGCCGGTCGGTTTTTTAATGAGCATATTGGCAATTATCGGTGTGGTGGCCATTGTCGCCGTCGGCGTCAATTTCGTACATGAAATCACGGATGACACCAAATTACGGGATGAAATCTCCTACTTTTTGAAACCGATTACCACGTATAATCCCGTCCCTGAATTTGAGCATATCAACGAGGCGGATTATGACGAGTTGTTGCGTGCCGCCGTGTGGCGTATTACCGAAGCCGAGCGGGTGCGTATGTTGCGTGAAAAAGATGATAACACCGCGTATGAACTGGACGGCAACAGTCGTTTGATAGTGCCGGTGACCGAGGTCGAGGATTCGTATCGGTATTTATTCGGCAATGATGCGGTGCTGCATCACCGCACGCTGGGCGAGGATGAAGTGGAATACAGCGAGGCAAATGCTTGCTATTACATTCCGTTCAACTTTATCAACTCTTTGTACGAACCGGTGATTGATACCATTCGTCGCTACGGTAGTGAGTATTGGGTGCGCATCGGATATGTTTCGGTCAACAATTTCGAGGTAGATGAGCGCGGCAATACGATTCCGCCCACTGCAGATATGGCGGATTTTGTGCAAATCTTCATTCTTAAACGGGTGGATGGACACTTTACGGTGGTCGGCGTCGGCTCGGAAGATGCATCTGAATAGATGTAAATTAGGAGGAGAAAATTATGAAAAAAACTGCAATTTTACTAGTGATTGCGATGTTGTTGCTCACGGTTTTGGCGGCGTGCAAAAATAAACAGGATGGTGAAACTACGCCTACGACTGTGCCGGATTCCGTGGAGATTGACGTGGGGCTTTTGGTGCCGGAAACGACTTATGTGACCGTTACCGATAATGACGGCAAACCCGTCACCACTAACGTTGCGGTCACCGATACGAACGGTGTCACCCAGACTACATACGTTACCGTAACCGACAATAAGGGACAACCGGTGACAACCTACGTACCGGCAACCCAAACGGTCACCGTTACGAAAACCGATGCGCAGGGCAAACCGGTGACCACTGTGGTTACGGCAACGAACACGCAAGGCAAGCCGGTAACTTCTGCCGGTGTGGTGACCGAAAACGTGACCGTGACGCAAACCGATGCGCAGGGCAAACCGCAAACGACGGCGAGCGTTGTGACCAGTGCGAGTGTTGTAACTACGCAGGTACCGGTCACCTCTGTCAGCGTGGTCACCTCTGCTACTACGGACACTACTGCAACCACTACTGGTTCGCAAACACAATCCTCGGCTGATACCACTAAGAAAACCACCACTACCACTACAACAACAACTACTACTACAAC
>JAZOCQ010000035.1:0-3973 GCA_045596565.1 Acutalibacteraceae bacterium | reverse complement strand
CCGTTTTCGAACATACCCATTTATTTTTGCGTTCGGTAGGGGAAACCACCGACGTGGTGCAAAAGGAAATGTATACTTTTGAGGATAAGGGCGGTCGTTCTATCACGTTGCGTCCCGAAGGCACTGCGGGTGCCGCCAGAGCGCTGTTAGAGCACGGTTTACACAACGGCACTTTGCCTGTAAAGGCATCTTACATTACATCTTGCTATCGCTATGAAAAGGCGCAAAAAGGCAGACTGCGTGAGTTCCACCAGTTCGGTGTAGAATGCTTTGGTGCCGCCGCTCCGCAAGCGGATGCTGAAGTGATTTCTTTAGCGTATCAGGTGTTGCAAAACTTAAAAATCAAGGGCGTGACCTTGCGTATTAACTCGATTGGTTGCCCGACTTGCCGTGCGAAATACCATGCGGCATTAAAAGCCTATTTTGAGGCGGAAAAAGAAAATCTTTGCGGTACTTGTTTGGATAGATTGGACCGCAATCCCATGCGTATTCTCGATTGCAAATCACCCGTTTGCGCAGGGATTGGTGCTAAGGCACCCGTGATGCTCGATTACCTGTGCGACGATTGCGCACAGCATTTTGAAGTGGTAAAAGAGTCGCTCACAGCTGCGGGATTGCCGTTTGAAGTGGATACCCATATCGTGCGCGGCCTGGATTATTATACCCGCACCGTTTTTGAATTTGTTTCGGACAGTGGTTTGACTGTTTGCGGCGGCGGGCGGTATGACGGTTTGATTGAAGAACTCGGTGGCCCGCATTTGCCGTCGCTGGGATTTGGTATGGGTCTCGAACGCATTTTGATGATTATGGAAGAACACAACGTATCGTTCCCCGCGGCACCGCAGTGTGAAGTATACTTTGCACCGATGGGCAGTGCGGCGGCAACACGTTGTTTTGCGATAGCCACAAAACTGCGCGACGGCGGTGTGGCGGTACAGACCGACATTGTCGGCAGAGGTTTGAAAGCACAGATGAAATATGCCGATAAATTGGGCGCAAGATACGTCATTGTGGTAGGCGACAGTGAACTGGAAAGCGGTATCGCGCAGTTAAAAGATATGCGTACCGGTGAAACCGAAGACGTGCAACTGGATGACAGTTTGTACACCACTTTGTATAACAAATCTCTTGACCGGCAGTTAGCCGGTATGGCGGACTTGTTCACCAGCGTAGCAGAGTAAGAGAGGATGAACAACATGGCAGAAACAGTTAAAGGATTAAAACGCACCGATTATTGCGGTGTGTTCAGAGAAGCGGATGCCGGCAGAGAAGTGACCGTTTTCGGTTGGGTACAACGCCAGCGCGACCTTGGTCAGTTGATTTTTGTGGATTTGCGTGACCGTACCGGCATTTTGCAGTTGGCATTTGATGAGGATACCGACCGTGCCGTTTTTGAGAAAGCGGCAACGTTGCATAGTGAATATGTGGTAGCGGCGGTGGGTAAAATCCGTGTGCGTACCTCTAAAAACCCTGAACTCCCCACCGGTGATATTGAGGTGGCGGTGAGTGAACTGCGTATTCTCGGAAAAGCGGAAACCACACCGTTTGAAATTTTGGAGGATACCAACACCGCTGAGGCATTGCGGCTGAAATATCGCTATCTCGATTTACGCCGTCCCAACTTGCAACAGAATTTGCTGTTCAGACATAAGGTGACCATGCTCACCCGCAAATATTTTGATGAAAACGGCTTTATTGAGCTGGAAACACCCATGCTCATCAAGTCCACGCCCGAGGGTGCGCGCGACTTTTTGGTGCCCAGCCGTATTCACAACGGCGAGTTTTATGCGTTGCCGCAGTCGCCACAGTTGTATAAACAGTTGTCGATGGTGGCGGGTTTTGACCGTTACGTGCAGTTGGCACGTTGCTTCCGTGACGAGGATTTGCGTGCCGACAGACAGCCTGAATTTACCCAGATCGACATGGAAATGTCTTTTGTGGACGTGGAAGACGTGTTGGCTATCGGCGAGGGTTATGTCAAAATGTTGTTCAAAGAGGCACTTGGCGTGGACATTCCGCTGCCGTTGCCGCGTATGACCTATACCGATGCGATGGAACGATACGGTTCGGATAAACCCGATACTCGTTTCGGCATGGAAATCATCAATTTGGATGACACCGTGCGTGATTGCGGATTTGGTGTGTTTGCTTCCACCGTGCAAAACGGCGGTACGGTGCGTGCTGTCAACGCAAAGGGTGCGGCGGCATCGCTTTCCCGTAAAGAAATCGACAAACTCACCGAAATGGTGCGTGGTATCGGTGGTAAAGGCCTTGCGTATATTCGTTGGACCGCAGACGGTATGAATGCTTCTTTCGGCAAATTTATGACCGAAGAGGAAATGCAAAATATCGTGAACGTGACCGGTGCTAAGCAAGGTGACGTGGTGCTGATTGTGGCAGACTCGTCTAAAAAGCATGCGCTGTCCATTTTGGGCGCGGTGCGTTTGGAACTTGCCAACAAACTGAACATTGCCCGCGAGGGATATAATTTCCTTTGGATTACCGAGTTCCCGTTCTTTGAAAAAGACGAGGAGAGTGGTGAATGGGTGGCAATGCACCATCCGTTCACCTCACCGCTGGATGAATGTATCGAATATTTGGACGTGGCACCCGAAAAGGTGTTCGCCAAAGCGTATGACTTGGTACTCAACGGTATCGAACTGGCATCCGGTTCTATCCGTATCACCGACCCTGAACTGCAAGCTCGGATGTTCCGTGCACTCGGTCTTTCGGATGAGGAAGCGGAAGAAAAATTCGGTTTCCTCACCGGTGCTTTCCGCTACGGCGCACCGCCGCACGGCGGTATGGGTATCGGCCTTGACCGACTGGTGATGCAGATGCTCGGCGCACCCACGTTGCGTGATGTTATTGCGTATCCCAAAGTACAAAATATGCGTGAGTTGATGACCGATTGCCCCGCGTGTGTAGATGAGCAGCAATTAACCGACCTCGGTATTGCCGTTATTAAAGCAGAAGATTAAAGTAAGGCGTGTTAACGGATGGTTAACACGCCTTTTTTTTATGTTTATGAATAGAAAAATAAAGTCAAGAAATAGCATTTTCAAGTCAATAAATGCTATGTTTTTTTGCATTTTTTTGTTATACAATACAAATGAGGTGATGTTTGTTGAATTCATCTATTCTATATACACAAAGTCATTTAAGTTTTTTGGATTGCATAAAACTATGTCTTCCGAAGGGCTGGAGCGCTTCTCATCAAATCGGATGGTCGACGCAACTTTGGTTGGTGGAGGCGGGTGGTGCCTATATTCGTATCGGTGAGAAAGAATACCGTGTCAAAGCAGGGGATTGGTGTTTGTTACCCGAAACGGAAATGGTTTATTATGGCTGCGATTCTTTTCCGTACTTTGAAGTGCGGGTATTGGAGTTTAAAGCAGAAATGCTGTCTCGCACGTGGTTTGATTGGGTGGAATGTCCGGTGGTGCTGTCGTTGGATCCACAACAGCGGCAAGTACTTTTGCCTTTATACGATAGTATGCAATTTCATTCACCACCCGAAGCAAATATTGCACAAAACGTGCGAATACTCGGCAATATGTATACGTTGTTGGGGTATTATTTGGAATGGGGCGGTTGTCAGGAAAAACCGCAAAAGGATTGGATAGGTGACACTTTGCAGTATATAGATAGACATCTGAACGAGGATTTGAGTGTGGGTACTTTGGCTGGCCGTGTGGCATTGCATCCGCAATACTTTATTCGCCAGTTTCGTATCCAAACAGGTCGTTCTCCCGCTAAATATGTGGCAGACGCAAGGTTTTTTAAGGCGTGCGCTTTGATGCAGTTGCCTCTGACTGCAAGTCAAATCGGCGCGCAGGTCGGTATGCATGATACCGCCGGTTTTTTACGGTTTTTTAAGAGGCGTGCGGGTGTTCCGTTTAGTAAATATAAAAACAGGAAAGAACTATAGGAGGGAATACGATGTTTAAAAAAGTTGTTTTTGTGTTGTTAT
>JAZOCQ010000034.1:0-1761 GCA_045596565.1 Acutalibacteraceae bacterium | reverse complement strand
AGAACGACATGGCTACGATCCGACTTTATATAGTGTATTGTTTTGCTAATTTCGTAAGGATACGCAGTACAGGCCACATCGGCAGAATGGTGACAGCGGATTTGATGGCGTTGAGCAGGGTAGACCCCCAAACACCTGCCGCCAATGTAGCAGGGGTGAGCGGCCAGTTCATCAGAGAATAGAAAACGGGGGTAAGCGCCGCGTTGAGCATCCAGCCGACCAAAATGGTGATAATAACGGTGCAAACTGCGGCGGCATAGTAGTTACCTGCGTGATAGGCGTCGGCTTTTTTGAAAGCTTTATTGAATAGTTTGCAACCGCCCCACATAGATAGCATCATAGCAGCACCGATACCGATATTCATCAATTCACCGATGCCAAAGGTGGTGGTGCGGAACAGATGGATTGCATTTTTAAAAATTTCTACCAAAATACCGTACCACGGTCCGATGGTCAAAGCGGTGACAAGGGCGGGCATATCCGAAAAGTCGACTTTCAAATATTCCACGCCGGGTACCAGCGGGATTTCGGGAAAAATCATGTAGATAATGGTGGCAAGCGCGGTCATAACCGCTACCAGTACAAGAGGGAAAATACGAGATTTATGCATGGGACAACATCCTTTCAATTGTTGTCTTCATAGGGCTTTAAACTAAAAAATCCCACTGTAAAAACAGCGGGACGAACAGAACACACGTATAGTACGTACCATTCTTCTTCCATCCGGACTTTGCGGTTAAGAGTATAACCGTATACCGTCGGTTTCGGAATTTCACCGAATCGGCGCTCGAAAAGAGCGTTCGCGGACTATACCGCCGGTGGGGAATCTCACCCCGCCCCGAAGATTTGTACTCAGTATATCATATTGTCATAAAAAGTCAATAGAATCAACGGATTTTTATGCGTAAAGGGATTTCGCTTTACATATTTATTTAATTAAAAACTGTTGATATGCGGCGACGGCGAGAGCGTCACATCGTTCGTTTTCCGGATGACCTTGATGACCGTGCACACAATGAAAATCAACGGTGTGAATTTCGAGTAAAGAGAGCAGTTGTTCCCATAAATCGACGTTGAGTGCTGGTTTTTTATCTGCTTTTTTCCACCCGTTTTTCTTCCAGTTATACACCCAACCTTTCATCAAAGCGTCCAGTACGTATTTGGAGTCGCTGGTGAGGGAGACATTGCAAGGCTCTTTCAAGGCGGATAATCCCTGAATGACCGCCAACAGTTCCATGCGGTTGTTGGTGGTTTCTGCTTCACCGCCGGAGAGTTCTTTTTCTACGCCGTTATAGCGTAAAACGGCGCCCCAACCGCCGGGACCGGGGTTACCGGAGCAAGCGCCGTCGGTGAATAATTCGATATGTTTCATGTCAATTCCTCCGTCAACTAGAAGTGACTGTATGCTTTTCATTTTAACAGATTTTTCGGGATATACAAGAGTGAAAATGAAAAAAGTTGCCTATACTGAAAAAAGAGGTGATGTTCTTGACATTTATCTATAAGTATAGTAATATTAATTAGATTGGAGAATTTTGGTTTTCAATAACTTTCGACATAGGACAGACCTTGTCTGTTTTAAAAAATATTCACACGACAGCGCCCGACGGAACCGCCTTTTTCGTACGGCTGTCACGAGCGTTTTGCTCGCAATATGAAACGGAGGAACATTGTGACAACAACAGAAAAGAACAAGACTGATGTAGTAAACAAGCAGTCCGGATATCCCAAAAATCGCAGAGCGCCACTGCCTAAGAATAC
>JAZOCQ010000033.1:0-2876 GCA_045596565.1 Acutalibacteraceae bacterium | reverse complement strand
ATGTGAATTAACGGGTAAAGTGTTTCTTGTTTCGTTGTTTAATTTTCAAGGTCCTACACACTGTTTTTCGCGGTATCCCGCGAGACAGCTTTGTTATAATACCACCACTTTTTCACTTTGTCAACACTTTTTTGCAGATTTCTTCAAAGTTTTTTCAAAAAGTATATATATATAATTACCATAAGATAATGGGAATAATTTTGGTCATTTTGACAACAAAAAGGCGCCGGCTTTTCCGGCGCCTTTTTGTTTATCTCTTTTGACAACCGCAAGCATTGTTACCGCTTTCAGCCGGCGGGAAAAATTCGTCAACGGGGAAACACATTTTCTTAAAAATCTCGCACGGCGAATCCGCAGTTCCGTTGCAACATTCTTTGCTCGGCATACAAAAATCGTATACGGGTACGAGCATCTGTACTTTGCGGATTAACTGCACAATGGTAAAGATACCGATGGTAACCAGTACCGCTTTGCCGTCATCCGACTGCACAAAGCAACTGCCGTAGCGGTTGCAAATGCATTCGGGGATACAGTCACAACAGCAACAACACGACTTGCAGTCGCAAACATCCACCAGTTTTGCACTGAGCACCACAGGGTCTGCCACCTGCACGCAAGCTTTGGGCATATTGCGGCAGGGCATTACCTGACGGTCACATTTGTCAGCTACCAGTTCACTGCAAAACACCTTGACATTGCCTTCACTGCCGTACAAAATGACCTTTTTTTGGAAACTGGCAATGCCGCACACATCCGTGCAGGGGTTGCCGTGTCCGGTGGACACCTCTAATGTGACCTCAAAATAGAACGTGATGTCGCAAGCGTAATAGCCGCGATTAAACGGCAACGCCTCTACATCAATGTAAGTATAAATGACCTCCGCTTTTTTCGCCCGTACATTGGTGGCGCGGTCAATGAGCATCTGGTCCCGCTCGCAAAACGCGACCCGTACATTCTCCACACAATCCTTGTCAGAGCAACTGTCATATACACGACCAGCATCGATGCATACCGCTTCTTTACAGCCGCTGTCGCGCATCATCCGAGTATCTGCCATAAAAAATCCTCCCATTCAAATCTGATTGCGGTGCCGCAACGCGACACTTCACTATCAAGATATGAATCGGGAGGAATATGGTGCATTACATTTTTTGCAGTTTGGCAAAATTATGCATAATCTTTTTGGTGCCTACCTTATCGAAGGCAATTTCCAATAACGAGTCGTTACCCATAGGCGTGATTTTCATCACCGTGCCCTCGCCGAATGCGGCGTGAGACACCTTATCCCCTACCTGCAATGTACAAGCAGAGGCTTGCGGCGCGGTAAAGGTTTGCTTTTTGACCTGCGTGCTACCCACCGACGCAGCGGGCTTAGCGGAAGTGTATCGGCTACCGCCAAAGCTGCTATGATAACCGCTCTGTATAAAGGTCTGCTCAGCACGTCGACTGATATCCTTTTTCTCCGTGAGTTCCTCGGGAATATCTCCCAAAAAGCGAGAAGGACGGTTATACGTTGTCTGTCCGTACAGCATACGGCTGACTGCGTTAAATATAAACAATTCTTCTCTCGCACGTGTAATCGCCACATAACACAAACGGCGGTCCTCTTCCAGTTCTTCCGGTTGATACATCACTTGAACGCCCGGAAACACGCCCTCTTCAAAGCCCGGCAAAATCACAACAGGGAATTCCAGACCTTTAGAGGCGTGCATCGTCATTAGTATAACAGAATCGGCGTTTTGGTCATAGTTATCAATATCGGTGAGCAACGCCATTTCTTCCAAAAAGCCTGCCAACGTGGGATGTTCTTCGCCGCAAGATTGCGCATAGCTGATGATATTGGACGCCAATTCATTTAAATTTTCTACGCGTGTAGCTTCTTCCGCACCCGCCTGTTCCCACATGGCGAGGTACCCTGTGGTTTCTAACATAGTACGATATAATAAATGCAAGGAGATTTCAGGGTCATTTGCCATATCCCGCAAATTCTCTATCATGCGAATAAATTCCGCAAGTTTTCCTGCAGCGCGGGAAAGTTCAGGATATTGCGAAGCATTGCTGAGCACCGTATACAGCGTCACACCGTTTGCATCCGCAATTTCGGCTGCATGCTCAATGGTGGTGTCGCCGATACCGCGACGCGGCATATTGATGATACGGCGTAGAGCGACGCCGTCTGCGGGATTGTTCACCAACCGCAAATATGCCATCGCGTCCTTTACTTCCTGCGTATCGTTAAAACGGTGTCCGCCGATAATACGGTACGGCACACCGCTTTTGAGCAGTGCCTGTTCAATGGCATTGGATTGTGCATTGGCGCGATACAAAACGGCAAAATCACTAAATTTTCTGCCACGGGATACACCCGATAACACCGTTTCTGCTATCAGACGTCCTTCCGCTTCCGCATTATCTACCGTCACCAACTGCAAGCATTCGCCTGTACCATTTTGTGTCCACAACGTTTTGCCTTTACGGTTTATATTCTTCGCAATCACCATATTGGCGGCATCTAAAATGTTTTGGGTGGAACGGTAGTTCTGTTCCAAACGAATAACCACACAATCCTTGAATTCGTGTTCAAAGTTGAGAATGTTTTCAATGGTTGCACCACGGAATTTATAAATACTCTGGTCATCGTCACCCACCACACACAAATTCCCGCTCCCCTCTGCCAACAAACTGACAAGACGGTACTGCGCGTGGTTGGTATCTTGGTATTCATCTACCATAATATACGGATAGCGCACACGATAACGATCGGCAATCTCCGGATGATTTTCAAACAATTCGATAACCTTACACAGCAAATCATCGAAATCCATTGCATCCGCTTCCTGCAAGCGGGACTGATACAGCGCATAGCAGCGCGCCAC
>JAZOCQ010000032.1:0-5135 GCA_045596565.1 Acutalibacteraceae bacterium | reverse complement strand
TCTCTGGCCGATATTGCAACGGAAGTTATTTTGGGTAAGAGCCTGAAGGAACAGGGCATCTTCTGCCTGTATCCGGAAGAAAAGGAGCGGTACTATGTCAAGGTGCCTGTATTCTCCTTTAACAAGATCAAGGGCCTGGATGCTTATCTTTCTCCTGAAATGAAGTCCACCGGCGAAGCCATCGGCTACGATGACACCCTGCACCGCGCAATGTACAAGGCGCTGATCGCTTCCGGTATGAACTTGCAGAACTACGGTACTGTTATCGTAACCTTGGCTGACGAGGATAAAGAAGAGGCACTGCCGCTTATCCGCCGTTTCTATGACCTAGGCTTTAACATTGAAGCGACCATCGGCACTGCTAACTATCTCAAAGAAAATGGCATTCGCACCCGCGTGCGTGGTAAACTGTCCGAGGGCAGTGAGGAAATTCTGGATTCTATCCGCGCGGGGTATGTCAGCTATGTTATCAATACCCGTGCCATCATGTCGGGTATCCATTATGAAGACGGCGTCGCAATTCGTGCTTGCGCAGTCGAAAACGGCGTCACGTTGTTCTCGTCGTTGGATACGGTCAGAGTGTTGTTGGATGTTTTAGAGGAAACCACGTTGGGCATTTCCACGGTGGATGCGTAAAAAAGATTCCGTATAAGGAGTGCAGTATGACACAAGGATGGTATACGGTAACGGAAAATAAACCGCTTACCGCAACGGTATATAAAATGGTGTTGGCGGGGGATACCTCTGCCATCACCGCCCCCGGCCAGTTTGTGAACGTGAAACTGGACGGACAATATCTGCGCCGTCCCATTTCCATTTGTGACTATTCGGATACGGACTTCACCATTATTTATAAAGTGGTGGGTGTGGGCACCGAACAAATGGCGAAAATGCCCGTCGGCATCAAATTAGACGTGTTGGTGGGTTTGGGTAACGGCTATGACGTCACCAAAGGCGGCGACAAAGCGTTGCTGATTGGCGGCGGCGTCGGTGTACCGCCGTTGTATAACCTGTGCAAAAAACTGCTGGCGGCGGGCAAAACCGTCACGGTGGTACTGGGATTCAATACAAAAGCAGAAATCTTTTTGGAAGAAGAGTTTAAAGCGCTGGGCGCTCAAGTGTTTGTTGCGACCGCGGACGGCAGTTACGGTGTGAAAGGCTTCGTGACCGATGCAATGACGCAAGTGACGTATGACTACTTCTATACTTGCGGCCCGATGCCGATGTTTAAAGCGATTGAAGCGGTGGCAACCACCAGCGGTCAATATAGCTTTGGAGAGCGTATGGGCTGTGGTTTTGGCGCTTGTATGGGTTGCAGTTGCAAGACCAAATACGGTAACAAACGTATTTGCAAAGACGGACCTGTGCTGGAAAGGGAGGAGATTGTATGGTAAATACAAAGGTCACCTTGTGTGGCGTTGAAATGGACAATCCCTTAATTCCCGCCAGTGGTACGTTTGGTTTTGGTTATGAATTTGCGGAGTTATATGATATTAACTGTTTAGGCTCCTTTTCGTTCAAAGGTACCACTAAGGACGCCCGTTTCGGCAATCCTACCCCGCGTATTGCGGAATGTTCTGCCGGTATGATAAATGCGGTAGGTTTACAAAATCCGGGCGTGGAAAAGGTGCTTAGTGAAGAACTACCCAAACTCAAAGCGTGTTTCCACAAACCCGTTATGGCGAACGTCAGTGGCTTTTCGGTGGAAGATTACGCCTACACCGTAGAAAAATTGGATGCAGAACAGCAAATCGGTTGGTTTGAAGTGAATGTATCCTGCCCCAACGTGCACGGCGGCGGCATGAGTTTTGGTACTTCACCGGAAGCAGCGGCAGAAGTGACCCGCGCGGTACGCCGTGTGACCAGAAAACCGTTACTTATCAAACTGTCTCCCAATGTCACCGACATTGTATCTATCGCAAAAGCGTGTGAAGAGGCGGGTGCAGACGGTATCAGCATGATAAATACGTTGCTCGGTATGCGCATTGATTTGAAAACCAAAAAACCTGTGATTGCCAACAAAATGGGCGGATTTTCCGGTCCCGCTATCAAACCGGTGGCACTGCGTATGGTGTATCAGGTGTATGAGGCTGTAAATATTCCGATAGTGGGTATGGGCGGTCTTTCCTCGGCGGAAGACGTCATTGAAATGATGCTGGCAGGTGCGACGGCGGTAGAGATTGGTGCGGCGAACTTGGTCGACCCGTTTATTTGCCGTGACATTATTCGTGATTTGCCGTCGGTGATGGAAAAATACAATATTAATAATTTGAAAGATATTATCGGAGGTGCACACTAATGGGTAAGGACGTTATCATTGCTTGCGACTTTGCGAGCAAACAGGAAGTTTTGGCATTCCTCGATAAATTTGAGGGCAAAAAACCGTTTGTGAAAATTGGTATGGAACTGTTTTATGGCGCAGGTCCCGACATTGTGCGTGAAATCAAAGCGCGCGGTCACAAGATTTTCCTCGACTTGAAACTGCACGACATTCCCAACACGGTTAAAAAGAGCATGGCGGTGTTGTCGGGCTTGGACGTGGATATGACCAATCTGCATGCAGGCGGTACGATTTCCATGATGGAAGCGGCTTTGGAGGGTCTTACTCGCCCTGACGGTACGCGTCCGTTGCTCATTGCGGTGACACAGCTCACTTCCACCGACCAAGAGCGTATGGAGAAAGACTTGCTCATCAAAGAACCGATTGATAAAGTGGTGATGCATTACGCCAATAACGCTAAGATTGCAGGCCTCGATGGCGTTGTTTGCTCTCCCTTGGAAGCGGGCAAAGTACACGAAACTTGCGGAGCTGATTTCTTGACCGTGACCCCCGGTGTGCGATTTGCAGACGGTGAAATCGGCGACCAGAAACGTGTGATGACCCCTGCCGAAGCGAAGAAAATCGGCAGCGATTATATCGTGGTCGGCCGTCCGATTACCGCGGCGGAAGATCCTGTGGCAGCGTATGAACGTTGCGTCAATGAATTTGTGGATTGAGAGGGAATATAATGGAAAGCTATAAAAGAGAGTTTATCCAGTTTTTAGAGAGCGCAGGCGTGCTGAAATTCGGCGATTTCACTGCAAAAAGCGGCAGAAAAATTCCGTATTTTATCAATGCGGGCGACATTAAAACCGGTGACCAGATTTCTAAACTCGGTGAATTTTATGCGAAAGCTTATTTTGAGAAAGTCGGCAATAAAAAGACCGTATTGTATGGTCCCGCTTATAAAGGTATTCCGATTGCCGTCTCTGTTGCAGTAGCCTTGTCCAAAGAGGGGCTTGACGTGCCGTTCTTCTTCAACCGTAAAGAGGAAAAGGACCACGGCGAAGGCGGCGTGTTTGTTGGTTATAAACCCACTGCGGGCGAAGAAGTGGTTATCGTGGAAGACGTTATCACTGCCGGTACCGCTATTCGCGAAAGTATGGCAATCTTGTCCGGCTTGGAAGGTGTGAAAGTGGCGGCTACCTTCGTGATGGTCGACCGCAAAGAAAAAGGTCAGACCGAAAAATCTGCTATGGCAGAAGTGGGTGAGGAATACGGTTTCCCTGTCTATTCGGTGGTGGATGTGTATGACATCATTGAATATCTCGAAGAAGATGAAGCCAACCGTGAGAACGTAGAGCGTATTAAAAACTATCTCGCAGTCAACGGCGCGAAAGCCTGACCGAAAGGAATGTTTTGACATGAGAAGTCTCATTGATATTCTGGAACTCAGTACGATCGAACTGGAAGAACTGGTGCAGGTCGCAAATGACATCATTGCGAACCCCGCCAAATACACCGAAGTGTGTAAAGGCAAGAAACTTGCTACTCTGTTTTTTGAACCATCCACCCGTACACGACTTAGTTTTGAGGCGGCTATGTACGAATTGGGCGGTAACGTGTTGGGTTTCTCGGAATCCAACAGTTCCTCTGCCGCAAAAGGCGAGAGCGTAGCGGATACGGCAAAAACGGTGAGTTGCTATGCGGATATTATTGCGATGCGCCACCCAAAAGAGGGCGCGCCGCTGGTGGCATCTATGAATGCGTCGGTTCCGATTATCAATGCGGGTGACGGTGGGCACAATCATCCGACCCAAACACTTGCCGATTTGCTCACCATTCACCGTGAAAAAGGCGGTTTTGAGAATTTAACCATCGGTCTTTGCGGCGACCTTAAATTCGGTCGTACAGTACATTCGCTCATAGCGGCGATGTCGCGATATGCGGGTGTGAAATTCGTGCTGATTTCACCCGAAGAACTGAAACTGCCCAGTTATATCAAACGGGATATTTTGAAAAAGAATAATATTCCGTATGAGCAGACCACCGATTTGGTATCGGCAATGCCAAAACTGGATATTTTATATATGACCCGTGTGCAGCGCGAACGGTTTTTCAACGAAGAAGAATACTTGCGCTTGAAAGACAGCTATATCTTAACACCGGATAAGTTGGAAACCGCTAAATCCGACCTTGCAATTATGCATCCGCTGCCGCGTGTCAATGAAATCAGCGTGGCGATTGATGACGACCCGAGAGCTTGCTATTTTAAACAGGTACTCAACGGCAAATATATGCGTATGGCACTCATTTTGAAATTGCTTGAGGTGAAAATATGAATATAGATGCAATCAAAAACGGTATCGTCATTGACCATATCACCGCTGGAAAAGCGATGCAGATTTATCATCTGCTCGGTTTAGACAGTTTGCAGTGCAGTGTGGCGTTGATTAAAAACGTCAACAGTCGCAAAATGGGTAAAAAGGACATCATCAAAATCGACACCGATTATGCGGTGGACATTGACGTGCTGGGTTACGTTGACCCCAATGCTACCATCAGTGTCATTCGTGACGGAAAGATTGTAGAGAAACGTACATTGTCCTTGCCGGAACGGTTGACGGGTGTGCTCAAATGTAAGAACCCTCGTTGTATCACCGGTACGGAACAGGAATTATCCCACGTATTCTTTTTAGCTGACAGAGAACAAGGTGTTTATCGTTGTCTGTACTGTGAAGCCAAAGCAGAAAAATAAAAAGCAAAAAAGAACCGCACTCGCAAACGCGAGTGCGGTTCTTTTTTTTGTATTTACAATTAGAACAAACCGGTGATTTTACCGTTTGCATCCACGTCGATGCGTTCGGCGGCGGGA
>JAZOCQ010000031.1:0-2092 GCA_045596565.1 Acutalibacteraceae bacterium | reverse complement strand
GAATTGTATATGCGTTGGGTGCAGTTTGGCGCATTCAGCCCGTTTATGCGTGCGCACGGTCTGGGCAAACCGCGTAATCCGTGGGAACACGGCGACGAGAGTATTCGTTGCTTCCAAAAGCATTTCTGGTGGCGTGAGAATATGCTCGATTATATATACAGCACCGCCATCAAAGCGCATCTGTTTGCTGAGCCGACCATGAGCGCGATGCCCATTGCGTTCCCCGACCAAGATTTGGCACAAGCGGATACCCAGTATATGTTCGGCAGCGAATTGTTAGTAGCACCCGTGTTGATTGAGGGCAGACAGTGCAGAAAAGTGAGCTTCCCCCGCGGCAATTGGTACGGCTTGTGGGATGCCAAACGCATCGAAGGTGACCGTACCGTCATGGTGGATGCAAAATGGGATACCATCCCGGTATTCTTGCCCGCCGGCGCCGCCATGCAGTTGCAAGTGGCAGAAAGTCTGACCGTTTGTGACTCGATGGCAGACGGCAAATGTGTTCCCGTTCTGCTTACCACCCCCGCCGATGCAAAGCGCACCGTGCGGCAGTATGTGGATAAAAACACCTACAACGAATTTATTACCGATAAAGTAGACGGTGCACACACCGTTGAAAACGTGAATGGTGCAGAGTTGAAAGCGGTGCTGGTATACGGTATGCAACCCACCAAGGTGTTGGTGGACGGTAAAGAAACGGCGTTTACCACCGCAGACGGCAAAACCGTGATTGAAACCCCCAAAGGTTTTAAAACTGTGCAAGTATTTTAATGTATATCAGAAACCGAGAGGACGCACGTCCTCTCGGTTTTTTCTATAAAATTTTACAGATTACTTGACAGATGTAAAGCGAGGTGGTATAGTGAACGGGTCTAAAATAACCGTCGGGAAGGGTCAGCATGAAAAAAACTATTGAGCAACTGAAAAAGCAAAAGAACGCAGTGATTTTGGCGCATTACTATGCGCCCGACGAGGCGCAGGAAATCGCCGATTTTGTGGGCGATTCGTTTTATCTTGCCAAGGTCGCCAAAGAGAGCTGTGCGGATATTATTGTGTTTTGCGGCGTTTCGTTTATGGGGGAGAGCGCAAAAATTCTCTGTCCCGACAAGAAAGTGCTGATGCCGGATTTGACTGCTGATTGTCCGATGGCGCATATGGTGCAAGAGGGCAAAATCGAGCAGATGCGGGAGAAATACGATGACCTTGCGGTTGTTTGCTATATCAATTCCACTGCCGATTTAAAATGTCAGTCGGACGTGTGCGTGACCTCCTCCAATGCGGTGAAAATCGTCAAAGCGCTCAAAAATAAACACATTTTCTTTATTCCCGACCATAATCTCGGCAGATACGTTGCCGAGCAACTGCCGGACAAGCATATTATCTTAAACGACGGTTGTTGTCCGATACACGCAAATATGGCGGCGCAGTCGGTGTTGGCAGAAAAGGGAAAATATCCCACTGCCAAGGTGCTCGCACACCCCGAATGCGGCAATGAGATTTTGGAAATGGCAGATTTTATCGGCAGTACGGCGGAAATCATCGCTTTTGCAAAAGAGGATACGGCAGATGCGTATATTGTGTGCACCGAAGAGGGTGTCAAATTCCGCTTGCGTGAAGATAACCCGCAAAAGCAATTCTATTTCCCCACCCCTTGCCCTTGTTGTGCGGATATGAAGAGCAACACCTTGGAGAATATCGTGTCGGTTTTGCAAAATGAGGATAACGAGGTACATATTGACGCGACGGTACGCGCGCAAGCGTTACGCCCGCTTTTAAAAATGTTGGAGCTTGGAAAATAATATGAAAACAGACGTTGTGATTGTCGGATGTGGCGTAGCGGGACTGTACTGTGCTTTGCAACTGCCGCTCGACAAGCAAATTGTGATATTGTCCAAACGTGAAGCGACTGCGTGTGACTCGTATCTCGCACAAGGCGGCATCTGCGTACAGCGGGATGACGACGACTTTGATGCCTTTTACGAGGATACCATGCGCGCGGGACATTATGAAAACGATCCTCAATCGGTGGAACAAATGATTCGTCGCTCCCGCGGTGTGATTGCGGATTTGGTGGCGTATGGGGTGCAGTTCG
>JAZOCQ010000030.1:0-3504 GCA_045596565.1 Acutalibacteraceae bacterium | reverse complement strand
GCGCGCCGCGGCAACGTGAAATACCGCGACGAAAACGGTAAACTGCAACTCGCGCACACGCTCAATGCTTCGGGTCTTGCAACCAGCCGCGTCATGCCCGCTATCGTGGAGCAATATCAGAACGCCGACGGCTCGGTGACCGTACCTGAGGTACTGCGTCCGTTTATGGGCGGTATTGAGGTTATCAAATAATGGAGATGACGTATACACAAACGCTGTATATCCCCTCCTACGCTGTGGGCGCAGACGGATGTCTGCGCCTATCCGCATTATTGCAGTTGCAAGAGGAAGCGGGAGAACGGCACATGACCGAAAACGGTATGTCGTATGCGAGGTTGCGGGATAAAGGACTGGCATTCGTGGTGACACGGCTATGCAGTCACATCACCCGCTTACCGCAAATGGGCGAACAAGTGACCTTAAAAACGTGGCACCGCGAAGTCAAAGGCGTGCAATTTTTCCGTTGCTATACGCTGACTGACCAAAACGGTAACCCACTCACCGACAGCGTTACGGCTTTCGCGTTGGTGGATACCGACGCGCATCGCTTATTGCGTCCCGACGCTTTGGGAGATTTATTGTTTCCCAACCAACCCGACGCACGCAACAACTGTCCCGACCCGAAAAAGGAAATCCCGCCCACGCTCAACGAAATCGCGGCTATCCGCCCACGTTGGAGTGAACTGGACCCTAACGGCCACGTCAATAATTCGCGGTATGCGGATTTTCTGTGCGATAATATTCCAAGCGGTCTTGCGCGCAAACGCATCACCGCATTTTCCATTCGCTATGAAAAAGAAATCTTGCCCGATGACCGCTTGGTGCTCACCGCTGCGGAAGAGCGGTTCCAAGCCGACAATCTCACCGGCGGTACGGCGTGGGTGAGCGGCACGCACACGCGCGGTACGGCATTTGTGGCGCGGCTCGATTACGAGGACGACTATGTGCGGCGATTTTGAGTGGGCGCGCACCCGCGCCTTACAGCGTATGGATACCCGCGAGGGCATCGGACGGTTGCAAGAAAAACTGCTGCACGCCACCTTAAAATTCTGGCTGGATGCGGATGAAACCCACCACGAAGTCACCCTGCCTTGCGGTGCGGTGGCGGATATTTTCGACGGTGAACACGTCACCGAAATCCAAAACGGTAATTTCTCCGCTTTTCGCGTCAAATTGATGCGATTGCTCGAAGAATACCCCATGACGGTGGTCTATCCCCTGCCCCGCCGTAAAACGGTGTGCTGGGTGCACCCGCAAACGGGTGAATGTTCCCCGCCCCGCCGTTCCACCAAAATCGGCGGGTTTCACGATGCGTTACCCGAACTGTTTTACATGCGCTCGCTGTTAGGGGTGAAAGGATTAACCGTGCGGTTGCAACTAATAGACATCGAAGAACAAAAATTGCAAGACGGCTGGGGCAACGACGGCAAACGCGGTGCGCATCGGTTGGAGCGTATCCCGCTCGCCTTAGGCGAGCATCTGGATATTTGCACCGCCTGCGACCTCAAAAACTGTCTGCCGTCCAATCTACCCACTAGGTTTACCTCCAAAGACTTTGAAAAAGCCATGCGTTGCCGCGGCAGACGGTTGTCGGCGGCGTTAAAACTGTTATATGAATGTGGCATCATTACCCGCGAAAAACAAGGGCGCGGGTATATCTATCACGTCAGTTCGAAACCATCCTGACGGGCACACTTGTGCCGAACAAAACTAGGAAGTGTTAAAAATGAAAAACAAAAAAACCGTCCACACCGTCACCCTTTCGGCGGCTGTCGCCGCGCTGTATTGTGCGCTGACACTGCTGTTGCCGTTTATGACCTTCGGCACGGTGCAGTGCCGTTTGTCCGAGGCATTGACCATATTACCCGTTTTCACCCCCGCCGCCATTCCCGGCTTAATAGTGGGGTGTGTGCTTTCCAACACCATCGGGCTTGCCACGGGTGCAAACGTTGCGGGCGGGTGGGATATTCTCATCGGCACCGCCGCCACCGCCCTTGCCGCTCTGCTCACCCGCAAATGGCGACATATTCGCTTTAAAAATTTACCCATACTTGCCACCCTGCCGCCGGTGATATTAAACGGCTTGCTCATCGGCACCGAACTGACGGTGGTGCTGTTTGGCGACTTCTCCGCAGAGATACTACTGCTCAACATTGCATCGGTATCAATAGGGCAACTGCTCGCGTGCACCGCGGGTGGATTGCTGTTATATTCCGCTGTGCAAAAAAGCGGTCTTGCGAATAAATTATAATTGTATATACCTATATAAAACAGGCAGCAGACATCGTTTTCAGATGTCTGCTGTTTTTTTCGGTATAAAACACAAAAAAACTATTGACAAATTGGGCAACATACAGTATAATGTGTAAAGGAATTTGCTTTACACCAAAACCGATACGGAAAGGAGGCAAGCACAATGTCTAAAAACATGGAAATTTCTTTTCTGCTGGATTTCTACGGCGAAATGCTAACCGAAAAGCAGAGAACAATGGTCGATTATTATTATAACGAAGACCTGTCCTTGGCTGAAATTGCCGAAAATGAAGGCATCACCCGTCAGGGTGTACGGGATTCCATCAAGCGTGCGGAAGCGCAGTTGCTTGAAATGGAGGAACGACTGGCGCTTGCCGCACGTTTCCGCCGTATGCAAAATGATTTGCTCACGGTGCAGGAAAATGCGAAGTTGTTGCGTCAGGTCAATGACTTGAACGGTCGCATTCCGGAAATTTACGATATCGCGAGCGCCATTGACGACGCCGCACAACGTATAACCGAAGCATAAGCGGATTTAGAAAGGAGTTTGCACATGGCGTTTGAGGGTTTGTCCGAAAAACTTGCCGCATCGTTTAAAAAACTGCGTGCGCGCGGACATTTGACCGAAGCGGACGTCAAAGACGCCATGCGCGAAGTGCGACTCGCCCTTTTGGAGGCGGACGTCAGTTTCAAAGTCGCCAAAGACTTTGCCAATACCGTCACCGAACGTGCCGTCGGCGCGAAAGTGATGGAGAGTCTAACTCCCGCACAAATGGTTATCAAAATTGTCAACGAGGAATTGACCGCTTTAATGGGCGGGCAGGCGGCAAAATTGGCAAACGCCAATCACCCGCCCTGTGTCATTTTGATGTGCGGTCTGCAAGGTTCAGGTAAAACCACCCATTCCGGCAAACTGGCAAAAATGCTAAAAGCACAAGGACACCGTCCGCTGCTGGTTGCCTGTGATATCTACCGCCCCGCCGCCATTGCGCAGTTGCAGTCGATCGGTGAGCGCGCGGGCGTGCCGGTTTTTGAACGCGGCACAGAAAATCCCGTTTCCATCGCCAAAGAGGCGGTGGCACACGCCAAACGCTACGGCAACGACTACGTGTTGTTGGATACCGCGGGCCGTTTGCACGTAGACACCGCGCTGATGGATGAACTCAAAGCCATCAAAGCGGCTACTGCACCACAGGAAATTCTGTTGGTGGTGGACGCGATGACCGGTCAGGATGCCGTCAATGCGGCCTC
>JAZOCQ010000029.1:0-4473 GCA_045596565.1 Acutalibacteraceae bacterium | reverse complement strand
TTTATTTTTTGGAAAAATCATCTTTTTTCTTTTATTTTACATAAATGTATGATAAAATATATTCATGCATTGTCTGAGAGGAGAAAACGCCATGCATTTACTAGTGATAGACGGCAACAGCATTGCCAACCGTGCTTTTTACGGTATTCGTCTTTTATCCACAAAAGACGGGAGGTACACCAATGCCATTGTCGGTTTTTTAAATATCTTGCAAAAAATGAAAGAAACCAGTAACGCTGACCATGTGGCGATTGCATTTGACGTACACGCGCCTACGTTCCGTCACAAACAATACCCCGCATATAAAGCAGGCAGAAAAGGTATGCCGGAGGAACTGCGCCAACAAATGCCTGTTTTAAAGCAAGTTTTAACCCTCATGGGCTATACCTTGGTGGAAAAAGAAGGATATGAGGCGGATGATATTTTGGGCACTCTGTCCCTTGCCGCCGCGCAGAAAGGTGTCCCCTGCTTCTTAGCAACCGGAGACCGCGATGCTTTACAGTTGGTTAACGATACCGTCACCGTTTTACTCCCCTCCACTAAGTCGGGACATACCGAAACCCAAGTCATCACGCCCGCCACTATTATGGAAAAATACAGTATGCCGCCCAAACGGTTGATTGACCTGAAAGCCTTAATGGGCGACAGCAGTGATAATATCCCGGGTGTACCCGGTGTGGGCGAAAAAACAGCTTGCTCTCTTTTACAAGAATTCTCCTCCATCGACGAATTATATGAAAAATTAGAAACAGCCGAAATGCGGGATTCTCTGCGCAACAAATTACTTGCCGGAAAAGACTCCGCGTATATGAGCTATGCGCTTGGCACCATTTGCACCAACGCACCGATTGAAACCGACCTTTCTGTTTACGCAGTGAAACCGATGCAAAAAAACGAACTGGCTTCACTCTTAACAGAACTGGAATTGTTTAAATGGATAGAAAAGCTCGATTTACACGGCACGCAACTCACCTTTGATACCGTCGAGCCGACTGCACCACCCGCAGAAATAATTTTAGAAGGTACAGAAGCGTTGCAAGATGCTCTGGATACCATCGCGCAAAACGGGTGTATGGATTTCCTGTACACACTAAAAGACGAAACTGTTGATACTTTTTACGTGGCTTTTAACGGTCGTACAGCCGCTTTTTCTGCAAATGAGCCGTTGATGGCATTGCTGGGGAACGGCGCTATCAAAAAACGTACACATCACGTCAAACCGCTATATGCGGTGATGCTGAAAGCGGGTATTTCCCCTGCCGGTTTTGTATTTGACACCATGCTCGCCGCTTATTTGCTAGACCCGCTTGCTTCCTCCTATGCCTTGCCGCGGTTAGCACAAGAATACGGCACCGTCACCACGACTATACCGTTGGATTTACCCATAGAGCGACAAATTTCTTTCTTTTCCGATACGGCAGACGCACTGACTGCTAACTTACAAAAAGACGGCAGTGACACCCTTTTCAACGAGATAGAACTGCCGCTTGCAGAAGTGCTGGCATCAATGGAAAACATCGGTTTCGAGGTAGATGCACCCCAGATTTCACAATACGGTGCACTGTTAGAAGAGCGTATAACCGCTTTGCAAACCGCCATTTTTGAGGCGGTTGGGTATACTTTCAACCTCAACTCTCCAAAACAACTCGGCAAAGCCCTATTTGAGGACTTGGGATTGCCAGCTAAAAAGAAAACTAAAAGCGGATATTCCACCAATGCAGAGGTTTTAGAAGAACTACGTGACATCCACCCCGCTGTGAGTATGTTGCTGGAATACCGCACCTACGCCAAGCTGAAAAGCACCTACTGCGACGGTCTTTTGAAAGTGGTAGGAAAAGACGGGCGCATCCACTCGTCGTTTAATCAAACAGAAACCCGCACGGGGCGCATTTCCTCTACCGAGCCTAATTTGCAAAATATCCCTGTACGACAGCAAGTCGGCAGAGAATTACGCCGCTTTTTCCGCGCAGCTAACGGTATGCTGTTGTGCGATGCAGACTATTCTCAAATCGAATTGCGTGTTCTCGCAGCCATGGCGGGTGACCCTACTATGATTGAGGGTTTTAACAGCGGTGCAGATATTCATACCATCACCGCATCTCAAGTATTCGGTATTCCCCGGGAAATGGTAACTTCGGAAATTCGTTCCCGCGCAAAAGCGGTCAATTTCGGTATCGTTTACGGTATCGGCGCGCATTCTTTGTCCAAAGATATCGGTGTTTCTTACAAGGAAGCCAAAAACTATATCGACGGATATTTTGAAAATTTCTCAATGGTACGCGGTTTTATGGACGATTTGATTGCAGATGCCAAAGCACGTGGCTACGCGCAAACAATTTTCGGCAGAAAACGACCGTTACCCGAATTGCGTGCAGGCAATGCCATGACCCGCGCTTTCGGTGAACGTGTGGCGCGTAATATGCCCATACAAGGTACCGCGGCAGATATCATCAAAATTGCTATGGTGCACGTATACAATCGACTGAAAAGCGAAAAAATGCAATCCCGCCTCATCTTACAGGTACACGATGAACTCATCGTAGAAGCACCTAAAGCAGAGGCGGAAAAAGCAGCATCTATTTTACAGCAAGAAATGGAAAATGCCATGCAAATGGCTGTTAAATTGACAGCAGACGTGCATATCGGCAAAACGTGGTATGATGCAAAACAATAACCATCAAGCATTCAAATAAGCCACGCCCGCGTTTAAATATGCCGCAAACGTAACCCACAAAAAGTACGGTACCATTAACAGCGCGGCAGTATTACTGATGCGAGAGAAATATATGATGCACAAACCAATTAGTACCCACAAAACCAACAGCCACGCAAACGCAAACCAATAAAGTCCCAGATTAAAGAACAAAATACTCCAGAAAAAGTTAAAAAATAACTGTAAAGCATAAAGACTTAACGCCCGTTCCGTTTCCCGCTGCGTTGTATCCGAGGCTATAATCAGGTAACTGGCAATACCCATCAAAATATACAAAATGGTCCAGACAACCGGAAACAGCCACGCAGGCGGTGATAGCGGCGGTTTTTCCAAAGCGGCAAAAGTTTGCATACTGTTCATGGAAATCAACCCTGAAATACCTCCTACCAACAGTGGGATGGCGATACAAATGAGCAATGTTTTCCATTTAATCTTCATAAACAATCAACCCCTTTGACACAGTATATTGTCAAAGGGGTTGTTCTATGAGTTATTGAGGGTTTTCATTCATATACTGTTCCATAATTTGTGCCGCACTTTGTACACACCGCACACAAGGGCGCGCTTTGTAATACGCATCTGTACGTTTTTCGGGCGTTCCGCCTACTTGCGCTTCGCCTTTTAAAATATCTCGACAAATAATCGAACCGTTTTCTTTGCGAAAAGCATCCGCAAGGTCACGTATACGTGCGTAATGCACGGCTTTCGCCTCGTTGTCCGTAGGACTGTCGTAACCATATAGCAAGCCTGCTACCATAAACATCGCACTGCAAGCACCGCACACTTCACGCATTCTACCCATACCGCCGCCAAAAGAAGATGACAGTTTCAGCGCGGTTTCAAAAGGTAACTGCATATCCTCACAAAAAGCGGCAAACACCGCTTGCGCACAATTATATCCCTCTACAAACAATTCTTCTGCTTTTTGCACGTGTTTCATCTATACTCGCTCCTTTTGAGAGCCAGTATAACATATTCTGCTTTTCTTTGCAAGAAAAAGCAGCCGTTTTGCGGCTGCTTTACCTTTCATTCAATATGTGTACACACCTTTGTTCCCAATAAGCCCGCATCGTGAAATTTTCATCTTCTGTTTTTTCTTCGCCCAGGAAAGCGGGCGGTACAAACGCATTTGCTTCCTCCACAGACGTAAACTCCACCTCTGCGTAATAAAACGATTGTGGCTCCCCTGCGTCCACTAAACTACATTCCAGACTGTGACCGTCCGGCAACGCATACACCTTAAAATCCTTACGGATACAAGTCGTGGGTAAGAGAGTAGATAATGCTTCAAATGTATCCGCGTCAATATCCAGCTCTATCTCTTTTCTGACAAGGGTACCCTCCCCTTTAAAGCACAAACGGTAACTGTCATTTTTGTCCGTTTGTTTCTTTCTGATACGCACCACGGGCGTGCTGGTGATATACCCTTGCCACACCGTCGCCTCTTCCAATAAAGGCAGATGCGTGGGAAAAGCATCTAATAAAAACTTTCTTTCAATTTCCAAATTTTTCATATACATCCCTCGCTCCTATACCAGTATAGCATAAACAGCGAGAGAAAACATCTTATTTTTAAGAAATTTTCAGTTGCAAACGGAATTTATCGGCAATCATAGCAATAAACTCCGAATTGGTGGGCTTGCCCCTACCGGTGTGGATAGTATAGCCAAAATACGCGTTGAGCACATCCACATCACCGCGGTCCCAAGCTACCTCAATGGCATGGCGAATCGCACGTTCCACACGAGAAGATGTAGTAG
>JAZOCQ010000028.1:0-9073 GCA_045596565.1 Acutalibacteraceae bacterium | reverse complement strand
TGTTTAACGTGTATGCACAGCGCGCGACTTCGCCCGACGATATGGACACGCAGTGTAACTTGTTTTTACATGAGCAAAATATGCGCGCTTTCGAGTGGGTGTTGTCCCGCGCGGGTGAAGCCCCCGCGGTGTGGGCGGCTTGGGGCGCGGTGATTGAAAAAAGACGGTATTTGCCCGCAATTGTGCAGGATATGGTTGCGCTGGGACAGCGTTATGGTACGGTGTGGTACACCGCGGGGACGCGCTCTAAACAAAAAGGGCATCCGCACCACCCGTTGTACCTGAAAAAAGACAGCAATCTGGACGCTTTTACAGACATAGATGCATACTTAAACAGCCTCGTTTGAGGCTGTTTTTTGTTGCGTTTGCAAAAAGTTGCACAAAAATTGAAAAACCTCTTCCAAAATGCATAAAAATAAGCTATGATAAATAGTGGAGAAAATTGCGACTTTGAAAGGAGACGGCTATGGTAAAAAAATATTCTGTGACACTCGAACAAATCATTGCGGAGTTGTCTTTGGAAACGGTATATATGCCGCCTGCGGAGAAATTGCGGCCGGTGGTATCGGGGGATACCAACCGCCCCGGTATGGCACTGGCGGGGTTTTATGAATATTTCGACAACGAGCGTATTCAGGTGCTCGGCAAGAGCGAGATGACCTATCTGGAAGAACTGGGTGCAAAAGAGCGTTTTGACCGTATCGCCGCTTTGACCGACCGTCAACCGCCCGCTTTGATTGTGGCGCGGGAGTTGGAAATACCCGAAGAAATGCTCAAGTGCTGTCAGCGCAATGAAGTGCCGCTGTTTCGCAGCGTGGAAAGCACTTCTAATCTAATGGCGGCGCTGATTGCATTTTTGAATGTACAACTCGCCCCTCGTATCACCAGTCACGGCGTGTTTGTGGAGGTGTACGGCGAAGGTATTTTGTTGGTGGGTGACAGCGGTGTCGGCAAGAGCGAAACGGCGATTGAATTGGTAAAACGCGGTCACCGCCTGATTGCGGACGATGCGGTGGAAATCAAAAAGGTTTCTGCTAAAACACTGGTGGCTTCCGCACCTGAAAACATCCGTCACTTTATCGAATTGCGCGGTGTCGGCATTGTCAATGCACGGCAAATTTTCGGTATGGGTGCTGTCAAAACCAGTGAAAAAATTGATATGGTTATCCGTCTGGAACCGTGGGATAACGAGAAAATTTACGACCGTATGGGGCTGGAAAACGAAAAAATGGATATTTTGGGTAACAAGTTGCCCATGCTCACCATTCCGGTGAAACCCGGTAGAAATCTCGCTATTATTATTGAGGTTGCGGCAATGAATCATCGCCAAAAGAAAATGGGTTACAGTGCGGTGCACGAACTGATGCAAAACCTCGGTATGCAAGATGATATTCCGACCGATTATTAAATCATATTACACAAAAAATCGTATACACTTTTTAGGAGGACATTATGTATAGAATTGGTATTGACCTTGGCGGTACGAACATTGTGGCGGGCGTTTTGGACGACAACAACAAAATCGTTGCGTTGGCGAAATGCAAGACGGCTTGTCCGCGTCCCGCAGAAGAAATTATAAAGGATATGGCGAAAGTCGCAAAACAAGCCGCAGAGAATGCGGGCATCACCATGGCAGACGTCAGAGGCGTGGGTGTCGGCAGTCCCGGTACTTGCAACAGAGATACCGGTATTGTGGAATTTGCCAACAATTTGGGGTTTGTGAACGTGCCGTTATGCGAGATGCTCGAACAACAACTCGGCACCAAAGTCGCGATTGAAAACGACGCCAACGCGGCGGCGTTGGGCGAATTTTGTGCGGGTGCAGCAAAAGGGAGTAAGAGTTGCGTGTGTATCACGCTTGGAACCGGTGTCGGCGGTGGCGTGATTATGGACGGCAAGGTGCTTGCGGGTGTCAACTTCGCGGGTGCAGAACTCGGTCACACCGTCATTCAGGTAGGCGGTGAACCCTGCTCTTGTGGCAGAAAAGGTTGCTGGGAAGCGTATGCGTCCGCGACGGCTTTGGTACGGCAGACCCGTGCCGCTATGGAGCAAAACAAAGACAGCAAAATGTGGGAAATCGCAGGCAGTCTGGAAACCGTAAACGGCCGTACCGCGTTTGACGGTATGCGCGCGGGCGACCAAGCGGCTAAGCAAGTGGTGGACACATACATTTACTACATTGCTGTCGGCTTGATTGATATGATTAACATTTTCCAACCCGATGTGGTGTGCATTGGTGGCGGTATTTGCAAAGAGGGAGATACCTTGCTCAAACCGCTGGAAAAATATATCGTACAAGAGCGTTACAGCAAACATAGCGAAAAACAAGCCCGCTTGTGCGTGGCAGAATTGGGCAACGACGCGGGTGTTATCGGTGCGGCGTGCTTGATTGACTAACATAGAGAGGATGGCGGCGGTGGAACTTGAACGTGTGAGAGCGTTTGCCGAGCAAAACGCATGGGATGTGCAGGAAAATGCACCCCTTTGTGCATATACCACTTTTAAAGTGGGCGGCCCCGCCGACTTGTTGATTTCTGTTCCGAACGGCGAGGCGGCGGCGCAGTTGCTTGCCGTTTGTAAACAGACCGATACCCCCACTTTTTTGTTGGGTAACGGCTCCAATCTTGTGGTGGCAGATAAGGGTATGCGCGGTGTTGTATGGCGGTTTGACCCTGCCAAAGCCACCTGTAAAACGGTGGATGACGTCACCGTGCAATGTGACGCGGGTATGCCGTTGGTGCGACTGTGTAATTTTGCGAAAGAAAAAGGACTTTCGGGTCTCGAATTTGCTTTCGGTATTCCCGGAACGGTGGGCGGTGCGTTGTATATGAACGCGGGCGCTTACGACGGGGAGATGGCACAAGTGGTCATATCAGCGCAAGTATTGCGTGCGGATGGCACGCTTGCCACTGTTAAAGCAAAGGATATGGCGCTTTCTTACCGTCATAGCGCATTTATGGAAAACGGCGACAGTATTGTGAGTATTACCTGCCGTCTGCAAGCGGGTGACCCTAATGTTATTGGCGCGCGTATGCAGGAACTGATGCAACGTAGAAAAGACAAACAACCGCTGGAATACCCCAGCGCGGGCAGTTTTTTCAAACGTCCTGTCGGGTATTTTGCGGGCGCTTTGATTGAACAAAGCGGTTTGAAAGGCTTTACAGTAGGCGGTGCTGCGGTGAGTGAAAAACACGCAGGTTTTGTGATTAACAAAGGCGGCGCTACCGCGCAGGATATTTGTGCGCTGTCACAGGCGGTTATCGCCAAAATTGAAAAAGAAACAACTGTCACTCTACAACCGGAAGTGCGGTTTGTAGGTGAATTTTAAAGGCGGGTGAGGATATGGAATTTTTGATTGTTACGGGTATGTCCGGCGCGGGAAAATCCCGCGCGGTGGATGCATTGGAGGATATTGGATATTATTGTGTAGACAATTTGCCGCCGGTTTTGCTGGCGCGGTTTGCAGAACTGTTCTCAGCTTCCAATGAACAGGTGCAAAAGGTTGCACTGATTGTGGATTCTCGCGGTGCCGCTGGCATTGACGATTTTGATAAAGGCATGCAAGAGATGCGTGACCGCGAAATCGCATATCGTATTATGTTTCTTGATTGTGATGATATCGTGCTGATGCGTCGGTATAAGGAAACCCGCCGCCGTCACCCGCTGACCGATATCGGTGACGCATCGGTGCGGGATGCCATTACGCGTGAACGGCGGTTGCTGGAACACATCAAAGCCGCCGCGGATTATCTCATTGATACTTCCCATTTCACCTCGGCACAACTGCGTAAGCAGATAGTGCAAATGTTTTTGGAAACTCCTGAAACGGCAATGGCAATTCAGTGTATGTCGTTCGGCTTCAAATACGGCTCACCGCGTGAGGCGGATATGATGTTGGACGTGCGGTGTTTCCCCAATCCGTTTTATGTAGATGAACTCAAAACCCGCACCGGACTGGACCAAGAGGTGCGCGACTATGTGCTTGCGTGCGACGAATCGTTGGAATTTGAAAAACGCATGTATGCTTTGGTGGATTATATGTTGCCGCTGTACCGTAATGAGGGAAAATCTCAGTTGGTGATTGCCATTGGCTGTACCGGCGGTAAACATCGTTCGGTGACCTTTACCGAACGGTTGGCGGCGCATTTGGAAGAGCAGGGTATTCACGCCATTATTAACCATCGTGATATTGCGAAATTATAATTTTTGAAAATGAGAGGGGGGAGTGTATGTCCTTTTCGACCGAAGTAAAAACCGAACTGGCGGCACTCCGCCCGTCAAAAGGATGCTGTCTGGCGGCGCAGTGTTACGGTATGTTAGAATTTGCCCACGCCTATTGCGGTAAAGAGGTTTCTTTGCAAACCGAAAACGCGGTGGTGGCTCAGACGTATCGGGAACTTGTGGAAACTTGCTGTCTGGCGCCTAAACCGTCCATGGAAACCCGCAAACGAGGCGGCGATTTTCATATTGTAACGGTGGACGAGCAGTGGGCGCGCAATCGCACGCTGGAACGGTTCGGACACGCCGCCGGGGATGGCAGTGTGCGTATGAATCGTGCCAATCTCGATTGTGACGTTTGTGCGGCGGCGCTGTTGCGCGGCGCGTTTTTGGTGTGCGGCGCGGTGAGCAACCCCGAAAATGCCTATCACATGGAATTCAGCGTGCCGTATTATAATTTGAGCAAGGATTTGCTCGCACTGTTGCGGGAATTGGACTTTTCCGCAAAATATGTGTGCCGCAAAGGTACCCACGTGATTTATTTAAAAGAAAGTGAACAGATAGCGGATTGTATGACCCTTATGGGCGCGCAAAACGCCAGTCTGGAAATTATGGGCGTTAAGGTGCTCAAAAGTATTCGCAACCACGTCAACCGTGCGAACAACTGTGAGACCGCTAACATCGATAAAACGGTAAAAGCGGCGAGCGTACATATTGATGCCGTACAACGTTTGAAAAAAGCGGGCATGCTGGAAAAGTTGCCTGAGAGTTTGCAACAACTGGCACAACTGCGGGTAGATAACCCCGATATGTCGTTGCGGGAACTGGGTGAGCATTGTGACCCGCCGCTCACCCGCAGCGGAGTAAACCATCGTCTGCAACGGTTGCTGGAAGCAGCAAACAGTATGTGATAGTAATTGAGAATAAGGAGGTCATCTGCATGGCTTTTGTTCATCTGCACGTGCATAGTGAATACAGTCTGTTGGACGGCGCGTGTCGCGTGCCGGAGATTGTGCGTCGCGCGCGTGCGCTCGGACAAAAGGCGGTGGCCATCACCGACCACGGCGTGATGTACGGCGTGGTCGATTTTTATAACGCGGCAAAAGCAGAGGGTGTGCACCACATCATCGGTTGCGAGGTGTACGTCGCGGCGCGCAGCCGATTTGATAAAGTGCACGGCACCGACAGTGAAAGCAGTCACTTGGTGTTGTTGTGTGAAAACGAAACAGGCTATCAAAATCTGTTGAAGTTGGTTTCCCAAGCGTTCACCGAAGGGTTTTACAGCCGTCCGCGCGTGGACCGTCAACTGCTGGAACAACATCATGAGGGTCTTATTGCCCTTTCGGCTTGTTTGGCGGGCGAAATTCCGCGCGCGCTGACACAAGGCGAGTATGAAAAAGCCAAAAGCATCGCCGCTTACTATGCGGCGGTGTTCGGCAAAGATAATTTCTTTTTGGAACTGCAAGACCACGGTATGCCGCAACAAAAAACGGTGCGTGCGGGGCTTTTACGCCTTGCTAAGGAAACCGGGATCGGTCTTGTCGCCACCAATGACGTGCATTATCTCGAAAAGTCGGACGCACAAATGCAACGGCTTTTGATGTGCATCCAGACCGGCACGACTTTATTGGACCCTACCCCGCTTTCGTTTGATACAGATGAATTTTATCTCAAAAGCGAGCAGGAAATGGCGGCGTTGTTTGCGGATGTACCGCAAGCAATTGAGAATACTGCAAAAATTGCCGCGCGTTGTCGGGTGAAAATGGAATTCGGCAACCTTAAATTACCCAAATTTGATGCGCCGGGCGGAGACAGTGACGCTTACCTTGCCTCATTATGCCGTGCGGGACTGCAAAAACGGTATGGCGATACGTTGCCCGCGGGCGCAGTGGAGCGTATGGAATATGAACTGTCGGTCATTCGCAAAATGGGATATGCCGACTACTTTTTGATTGTGGCAGACTATGTCAACTACGCCAAAACCCACGATATTCCCGTCGGTCCCGGCAGAGGTTCGGGCGCGGGCAGTTTGTGTGCGTATTGTATCGGTATCACCGCCATTGACCCGCTCAAATATAATTTGTTATTTGAACGGTTTTTAAATCCCGAGCGGGTGAGTATGCCGGATTTTGACGTGGATTTTTGCACCGAAAAACGCCAACAGGTGATTGACTACGTTATTCAAAAATACGGTGCCGACCGTGTCGCGCAAATTATTACGTTTGGTACGATGGCGGCGAGGGCTGCAGTGCGGGACGTTGCCCGCGCAATGGCAGTACCGTATCACGTGGCTGACCGCATTGCGAAACTCATTCCGTTCGGATTAAATGTCACGCTGGACAACGCTCTGCAAACCTCCGAAAAATTCCGTAAAGCGGTGGAGGAGGATGAACAGGTAGCGCGTATTGTGGATATGGCGCGTAAAGTTGAGGGTATGCCCCGTAACGCGTCCACCCACGCCGCGGGCGTGGTGATTGCGCCGTGCCCCGTGCGTGAATACGTGCCGTTGTGTTTGAATAAAGACGCGGTTGCGACCCAATATCCCATGCACGTGTTGGAACAACTTGGCGTGCTGAAAATGGACTTTTTGGGATTGCGCAACTTAACGGTGATTGCCGCCGCCGAAAAGATGATACAAAAACAAAACCCCACTTTCAAAGTGGATACCATTCCGCTGGATGAAAAACGGGTATACGCTATGTTGTCTGCGGGCAACAGCGACGGTGTGTTCCAGATGGAATCGGGTGGTTTAAAGCGTGTGCTTATCAATCTAAAGCCCACGGCATTTGAAGATTTAATTGCGGTGATTTCGCTGTACCGTCCCGGCCCGATGGATTCTATCCCGAAATATATCTATAACCGTCATCATCCGCAAGCGGTCAAATACGCGCATCCGTTACTGCGCCCGATTTTGGAAGTCACGTTCGGATGCGTGGTGTATCAAGAACAAGTGATGGAAATTTTCCGCGCACTTGCCGGCTATTCGTTTGGCAGAGCAGATGTGGTGCGTCGTGCCATGGCAAAGAAAAAACACGACGTTATGGAAAAAGAGCGGGACATTTTCATTAACGGCTTGACCGACGACAACGGACAGGTAATAGTGGACGGTTGCGTGCGCCGCGGCGTGCCCGCGACGGTTGCAAACGAAATTTTTGATGAAATGTCTGCATTCGCTTCGTATGCGTTTAATAAAAGTCATGCCGCCGCGTATGCATTGGTGGCATATCAGACCGCATACTTGAAAGCACTGTACCCGCAAGCCTATATGGCGGCACTGATGACCAGCGTGCTGGGCAGTGACAAGGAAATCAGTTATATCCGCGAAAGTGAACGGTTAGGTATTCGGGTGTTACCCCCGCACGTGAATGAGAGCGTGGCGGAATTTTCGCCTGTCGGTGCAGACATTCGGTTTGGGTTGCTCGCTATGCGTAATATCGGCCGTGGGTTTGTGCAACAACTGGTAGAGGAACGCCTGCAAAACGGTAAATTTAACAGTTTTTACGATTTTTGTGAGCGTATAGTACCGCTCAAAGAGTTTAACCGCCCCGCATTGGACAGTTTAATTCGTTGCGGTGCGCTGGACGGTTTGGGTGCCAATCGTCGACAAATGTTGCAGATAGCGCCTGCATTGGTTTCACAGTTGGAAGACCGCGAACGGCGTCAAATTGAGGGGCAAGTTGGCTTTTTTGAGGCGAGCGACGGGCAAAACGGTACGATACCGTTGCCGCAACTGTCCGAACTGCCGCTGTCTGACCTGCTTGCGATGGAACGCGAAACGGCGGGACTATATTTGTCGGGACATCCTTTGACACCGTATGCCGCGTGGTATAAAGACCGCCGCATCACCCGCACCGACCGCATTTTGGCGGCGGCGGAGGAAGATGCCGCGGCTTTGGACGGTAAAACGGTCACTCTCGCGGGTTTGGTAGGGGACGTGCGCGAGCAAAACACCAAATCCGGTGCGAAAATGGCGTATTGCCGCATAGAAGATTTATACGGTGGTTTGGAAGCGGTGATTTTCCCAAAACCGCTCGCACAGTTTGCCGCTTTGTTACAAACGGGACAAAAGGTATTGCTCACCGGACGTCTGGACGTGAAAGAAGACGAGGCACCCAAAATTTTGTGTGAACGCGTGGGTGCTTTGGAAGATACCGCGCCGCAGGAAAAAACCGCGCATAGCGGGCTGTGGTTACGTGTCGACGGTGAAGATACCGAACAATTTGCGCGCGTGTTGCAATTGTTAAAGCAGTTTGCGGGTGAGGATATGGTGTACGTGCGTTTTGCGGATAGCGGTAAACGCATTTGTCTGGGTGAGCAGTATCGTGCGTGTCGTACCACCGCACTTTTACAGCAACTCTCCGCTCTTTTGGGCGAGGATAATGTAAAATCCTTGTAGAATATGTAAATAAATCCATTTTTTCTCTTGCTATTTTTTAAAAAAGTGGGTATAATAACTTGACTAATATTTCACAAATGATGTGTGGTACACCGCTGGAGCGGTGCGGATAAACGGAAGGAGAACCTGGCATGAAAAGAATTGCTGTGTTGACCAGTGGCGGCGATGCGCCCGGTATGAACGCGGCGGTGCGCGCGGTGGTGCGTACGGCTATATCCGAAGGCATGGAAGTATACGGTGTTGGCCGTGGTTATAACGGTTTGATGAACGGGGATTTGCAGCAGATGCACCTGCGCAGTGTGTCAGGTGTGTTGCATCGCGGCGGCACTATGTTGCTTTCGGCACGCAGTCCTGAATTTTGTACCGAAGAAGGTATGCAAAAAGCTATTGACACTTGTCACAAATACGGTATTGAAGGCGTGGTTGTGTGTGGTGGCGACGGTACGTTCCGCGGTGCGC
>JAZOCQ010000027.1:0-2038 GCA_045596565.1 Acutalibacteraceae bacterium | reverse complement strand
CGCTTTTGGAAGAATTGTTGGTCATAAACTTATACTGCCGTCCGCTGTCCCGAATGGTTTGTAACAGTTCTTTTGTAAAATCGTACAAACGGTCTCCGAGATACAACGTGCCGTCCATATCGAATAAAAACAGTTTGGTGTTTTTGATAATGTCGCGTTTATCCATTGTTTACTCCAGAATATCCGACGTGATAAAATCCACGCCCATTTTGATCAGCCGTTTTGCAACAGCCGCTTCGTCCACCGTCCAGACGTTGACTTTGATACCGCGTTTATGGCAGTTTTCCACCAATGCTTTGTTGACGGTGAGATGATATGCGTCCCAATCAAAACGGTGCTGTTCCAGTTTGTCTAACAGGCGGTCAAAATTGTCCACTTCGCCCGTCAAAAACTGCACGGTGGCAGTTGCATCGATTTCCCGCACAAACACAAGATTTTCAAAATCAAAGGAAATGAAAATCGTACGGGACAGCCAATCGTGTGCGGCAATTTCTTCCATAATGGCGGCGATATCCGCTTTTTCGAAATGGTTTTTCAGTTCTATAACCGCCGCTTTGTCGTACTGCTTGCAGATGGCGATATATTCGCTGAGTGTCGGGATTTGCGCGGCAGGACGGGTGCTGTCCGACTTGTAAAAACGGGTTTCAAACAACGGGATAGACCGCAAGGTTTCAAAATCGGTCTCTTCCACGGTGATATCCCTGCCTGCCAACCGTTTTAAATTGTCGTCGTGAAACACCACGAACTTACCGTCTTTGGTACGGTGCACGTCGGTTTCAATGCCAAAGTAGCTGCGCGTTCCCGCCGCTTCAAAAGCGGCAAGGGTGTTTTCAGTGGCAAGCCCCGACACGCCGCGGTGGGCAATCATTTTTACCTGCTTTTTATCGGCAATAGGAATGGTATCGTTCATACGCGGGTACCTCTTTCGTTTTTCTTTTTCTAACACATACCGTGCGCGGAGAAGAAAAATACTGCATTTGTTCATACAACGTCCCCCGTTGCCACAAGGGCGGTGCCAAACAGGTCGGGGATGATCACATCCCCGACGGAAACAGGCGCTACAACGGTGGCGCGACGGATCATTTCCATCGCGTCCTTGATATACTCTTTCGGAATGGGAGCGGCGGTTTTCACACTCACCATAGTATCGGTGCGGTTTGTCACACGTACGGTGGATGTAATGGTGCGGGTGGGGTGGATACATTCGCTTTGTGCGTACGTTACACCGCGGTTGCATCCGTGTCCCGTCACGGTGACGGTATCGCCGTCTATGTCAGCACAAAGGGTACACCCGCGCGGACACACAATGCAGGTGAGTGTCTTTTTCATGGTATCTCCTCCAACTCTACCGTAATCGGCGTTTGCACGCCGTGTAATTTCTCTGCTTTCAGGGTTAGTTTTTCCATTTCACCGGGTGCGGCTTTTAGACGTACGGCGGTGGCCAACACCGCGTCTCCCGCTTTCACCGTAAACCGCACTTTGCCAAACGGTTGGGTTACCCGCAAAAATAACGCCGTATCACACGCGGTGTCGGTGTGTACCCGCTGGGGTAAAACGTACCGTACGCCAAAACCTGCTTTGGTTGGAACGGCAGCGGTGGTGTTTTTGGCGTGTAACACGTAGTTTGCCGCGCCGATACCCGCCAACTCCGCTTCGTCGGATACGTAATCCACCAAATCGTGCACCTGCAACACGTTGCCGCACGCAAAAATGCCGTCAACGGCGGTTTCGCGGTTTTCGTCCACCAATGCGCCGTTGGTGACAGGGTCAATGGGGATACCCGCGGCGCGTGTTAATTCGTTTTCGGGAATCAATCCCACCGACAACAGTAACGTATCGCACGGAATGTAACGGCGACTGCTGTCAATGATGTTTCTGTTTTGGTCAACTTTGGCAATGGTGACCCCTGTCACGCGGTCTGTACCGTGAATTTCGGCAACCGTGTGGCTTAAATACAGCGGAATGTTAAAATCTTCCAAGCACTGTACAATGTTGCGGGTAAGGCCGCCCGAATACGGCATAATTTCGCAAACCGCCT
>JAZOCQ010000026.1:0-7704 GCA_045596565.1 Acutalibacteraceae bacterium | reverse complement strand
TTTCGAGTAGTTCTTTCAAACGGCGTTGTGCCCGCGCTTCAGGCGAAGCAGACAAGAAAATCTTAATAGGTGCCCACGGCAAAACCACCGTACCAATATCTCTGCCGTCCATAATAACATCGTGCGTTTTCGCCATGTCTTGTTGTAAATCAAACAGAAATGCACGCACCTCGGGAATGGCAGACACCGCCGAAGCCGCCAACGACACCGCGGGAGTGCGGATTTTATCACTGATGTTTTCACCGTTTAACAACACCTGTTGTACACCGTCTGCAAACGCTAAAGAAACCTGCAAGCCATCTAGTAACGGTACAACGCGCTCCGCATCATTGGGTTCGATACCTTTTCCGATGACGTAATATCCTACCGCGCGGTACAAAGCGCCGGTATCTACGTAGATATATTCCAAGTCTTTCGCCAAAATACGTGCGAGAGTACTTTTACCGGCACCCGCAGGTCCGTCAATGGCAATGGCAATCGTCTGCATATACAAACACTCCTTTATACGTGTTCACCGGCGGCTTTGCCGGTGGAAAAAGCAATTTGCAAATTAAATCCGCCCGTATAGGCGTCTACATCCAAAATTTCGCCTGCAAAATACAAACCGTCCACGAATTTGGACGCCATGGAAGAGGACACAATTTCTTTGACAGAAACTCCGCCTGCCGTCACAATCGCTTCCGCAATCGGACGGAAATCCGCAATGCGTATGGGAAATTTTTTAAGTAACGCGCCGAAAGCCAAACGTTGCTCGCGGGTGATAGAATGACATTTATAATCACCCTTAATACCCGACAATTTCACAAACACCGGTACCGCTTTTTGCGGCAGTAATTTCCCCAGTGCATTAGAAAAATCACAATTGCGGTTTTCACTCAGTTCCCGCACCAGACGCGCATCTAACTGTTCTGCTGACAAAGCAGGTTTCCAGTCAAGATACGCCACATACCGTCCCGCTTGCATATCCCGCATATGCGCACTCGCGCTGAGCACCATAGGGCCGGATATACCAAAATGTGTAAACAGCATTTCGCCGAAATCATCGAAAACAACTTTATTTTTAACGGTATCCACAACCGATAAAGCACAATTACGAGGAGACAGCCCTTGCATTTCCTTGCAAAAAAAATCCTCACATTCGAGCGGTACCAAAGACGGTTTGAGCGGTGTCACCGTATGACCCGCCTCTTTCGCCAGCGTATATCCACTGCCGTCAGAGCCGGTCTGCGGATATGAACAACCACCCGTGGCAACCACCACGGCATACGCATCCACGTGGGTGCCGTCTTCCAACACAACCCCTTCGCACACACCGTCGGTGATACACAAATGCGCCACCTTGCCTTGCATAAAACGGCAACCATTTTGCTTGGCATACCGCACCAATGCATCCACAATATCCACCGCTTTATCCGAAACGGGAAACACGCGGTTCCCGCGTTCGATTTTGAGCGGAACACCCAATTCCTCCATCAGCGCCATCATATCCTGCGGCGTAAACGCCGAAAACGCACTGTAAAGGAACCGCGGGTTGGTCGGCACGTTAGCGATGAGTGTATCCAATGTGCAATTGTTGGTGAGGTTACAACGACCTTTTCCGGTAATCATCACCTTACGCGCCATTCGCGGGTTTTGGTCTATTACCAATACTTCGTAACCGCGTTTTGCCGCTGTTCCCGCGGCAACCAAACCGGCGGCGCCACCGCCGACAACCACGATACGCATGTTTATTCCTTCCCTGCCTCTTCGGTAGGCAAATACACCTCATAACTATTCCACAGTTCTTCCAGTTCAGTCAACACCTGACGGCGTTCATCCAATTGTTTGAGAGAAATCGCCACAATCAATGCATTCAGCAAACTAAGCGGTGCCGCCAAAGAGTCTACTACCGATGCCATATCGCTATGTGCGAGCAACAAATGCGTCGCATATTTTGCAATGGGAGAAGCAACCGAATCGGTAATTGCCACCACCTTCGCTTTTTTGGAGAGCGCATAATGCAACGTGCGTACCGCGCGACTGGAATAACGGGGAAAACTAAGTCCCAAAAGTACATCCTCTTCGGAAATATCAATCATTTCTTCAAAAATTTCAGATTGTCCGGTCACCGATATTAACCGTACATCGGGTAAAAACATTTTTAAGTAGTAAGCGGCAAAAGAAGCAAGCGCACGGCAACTGCCCGCGCCGAAAATATACACATGACGAGCACGCACCATCGTATCCACCGCATCATAGAACACGTCACGCGGCATTTCTTCTAAGGTTTCACGGATATTGCTCATGTCGTAAGACATCACGTCATCCAGCACCTCATCGTCCCGCAAACGACTGCGGCTGACTTCCACCCTCTGTAACGTGGTCAGTCGACTGCGAATTAACCCTTGCATCGCCTTTTGTAATTGCGGGTATCCGCCAAATCCCAACTCAGCGGCAAACCGCACAACCGTCGACTCACTTACGCCCACTGCTTGACCGAGTTTCAAAGCGGTCATAAACGCAGCTTGGTCATAATGCTCTGTAATAAACTGTGCAATTTTTCGTTGCCCTTTGGAAAAATCAGCGGCATGTTCCGCAATCAATGTTATCAAATTATTATCCATTCAAGAGCACCCCCCAATTACATAGAATTGTAGCGCATTTTTCGCAAAAATGCAAGTGAAAAAGTAAAACTTGCAAAATTATAAATGTAATACTTTTCTCAGTTTAGGTTGCCAGACCTGTATATACGCGGTAATCACTCTGGATAGTGCTATATCATATATCACAAAGACAATATTACCAATGAGCAATACAACTGCAGGCAAGTACGCACCAAATGCCAAAAAATCATCCTTTTGCAAAACGGTGGTGAAGCGTAACAGTAAATAATACGCACCGCCAACTGCAAAATTAAACAAGAAAATTTTTACCGCCCAGCACGCCACCGTTGAACGTAATCTTTCAATTGCCGCTTTGACAATCGGATAGTACCCAAAGAAAACAACAAATAAAATGCGAGATTCAAAAGACGGTGCCAACAACAAGGATAAAATCGCCACCGTGACATACCCGAGAATACCCCATTTGAGCCCTAATTCCATCACCAAAACGGTCAAAAATACGCCAGCCAAAACCGGAAGTCCGATTTCCATCACAGGAATAATGGTGAGCAACATACACACCAGTGAAAGTGCACAAATCAAGCCCGCAAATGCCACCTTAGACGTTTTTTTCAAGATGATTTCCTCCCGTAAAATAAAAACCTGTGATTCCACAGGTTTTTACATCAAAATTAACAGCACCGAATCAAGTCGCCGCCCATACATTCGCAGCAACAATCCGCGCACAACAGTCCGGAGCACATATCACAACCACTGCAACCGCCTGTCTGCCCCACCGTGCGATAGCCGCCCGTCTGACGGTTCATCTGCATATGATTGAGCGCCGCACGGTATTCCGCATTGGTGGGGTCCATACGGCAGGCCGTGTTGTAATTATTCATAGCGTCTTCTAACCAACCCTTACGATACAAAACGCTTCCCTTTAAGAAATACCATTCCGCATCCCGCGAAACAGATGGCATACCGTCCAATAACATTTCCGCATCCGAAATGCGGTTGGCACGAATCATGTTGCGGATATCGGTATATTGGGAACTACCGCCACTGCGACCGCCACCGTTTTGGCGCATACGGATAATGGTATCGTACGCCTCGTTGATTTCCTGCATTTTTTCTTGTGCCAATTCAGACAGAGGGTTGTCAGAATAATTATCCGGGTGATATTTACGCGCCATCTCGCGATAGGCAGCTTTTACCTGTTCATCGCTCGCTTGCGGGGAAATCCCCAACACTTCATACGGGTCACGCATACTCATACTTCTTTCCTCTCTTTGTATCAAACAAGTGTGCCAGCACATGGTGCATGCCATCTTGTAATATATTCCTCAAAATACCGTCAAAACGATATGTTTCCAACAATTCAAAAGCGGCATTACATTCCGCTTGGCAAAGCCGCAACACGTCGGTTGTATACTGCTGCGTTTGGCGTATCGCCTCTTTATCGTTCACCTGTAACCGACGACTGTGAATAAATGGATTATATCGTCCTTTTTTAGCATCCGCTTCCAAATCGGCTGCGGCATCCGCCAGATATACAAATCTGCCCAAGCAGTATCCGAAGCGAGATAAAACCATTTGTTGCTGTTCGTCATCGGATAATGCGGTACAAAGTGATTGTAATAACAGCGCAAACGGTTCAGCGGCGGCATCCACCGAACCGCAAAGCGCATCCTCCAACTGCCTTTGCGCCTGCATCATATCCGCAAACGCCTTATCCAAGGCGGGAACACGCATTGCCGCTTTGCGGTGATACCGTTTGGCAATCGGCATCAACAACCGCACACCGCAACGTTTGAAAAAGCCCTCATCCGCCAAATGGTCAAGTAAGCGATAATAAAACAGCAAAGCAGTAATATCCGCCGCCGTTTCCAAGGCGGTTTGTTCGGTACAATGGAAACATTTTTTAAAAGGATTATAGGAACAGCGAGAGGACTTAAAACCGACGCAAGCTGGCTTTAACGCCATGGACAGTACCGCATAAAAAGTCATATCATAGCTGAGCGCCATACGCAACAACGCACCGTAACGTTTCCCCAATTGTTTACACAAGCTGCAATACACACCGTGATACTGCTCATATTCTCGCAATTTCATCTCCGGCTTGAAGATGCGAACATAACCGGTCATGCGTCCCCTCCTTTCCCATTCTTATCTTACTGTCTTTTACACCGCAGTGTATGACATAATTGTAAATAATCCTTTATCATAAAACCTTTTTGAGATATTGACCCGTATATGAGTGCGGATTAGCGGCGATTTCCTCCGGTGTACCGGCAGCAATGATTGTGCCTCCTTTATTTCCGCCCTCGGGACCCAAATCTACAATATAATCCGCAGATTTAATCACGTCCAGATTGTGCTCAATGACAATCACCGTATTCCCGCCGTCTGCCAACTTTTGCAAAATATTAAGCAATTGCTGCACGTCTGCGGTATGCAATCCCGTGGTGGGTTCGTCCAATATATACACCGTCTTGCCGGTTGAACGTTTGGACAATTCGGTTGCCAGCTTCACGCGTTGCGCCTCACCGCCGGACAAAGTAGTGGCGGGTTGTCCGATTTGGATATACCCAAGCCCCACCTCTTGCAGCGTCTGTAATTTGCGAGCAATACGCGGCTGGTTTTCAAAAAAAGCAACGCCTTCTTCCACCGTCATGTTCAGCACATCGCTGATGTTCTTCCCTTTGAATTGCACTTCCAACGTTTCACGGTTGTAGCGTTTCCCCTTGCACACCTCACACGGCACATACACGTCCGGTAAAAAATGCATTTCAATTTTCAAAATACCGTCGCCTTGACAAGCTTCACAACGTCCGCCTTTCACATTGAACGAGAAACGACCCGGTGCATACCCGCGCATTTTTGCATCGTTTGTAGAAGCAAACAAATCGCGTATATCATTAAAAACACCTGTATACGTTGCAGGATTGGAACGTGGGGTACGCCCAATCGGCGCTTGGTCGATATTGATAACTTTATCGAGATGTTCCAGACCTTCAATCGCATCGTGCTTACCCGCATGACAAGAAGCGCGATTCAGTTCCGATGCCAGATGCTTATATAAAATCTCGTTTACAAGCGAGGATTTCCCCGAACCCGAAACGCCTGTCACCACATTGAGCGCGCCCAACTTAAAAGACGCAGTAACGTTTTGCAGGTTGTTTTCTCTTGCGCCGCGCACGGTCAGCCAATTACCGTTGCCGCTACGTCGCCGGGACGGTACGGCAATTGTCTTTTTCCCACTCAAATACTGTCCTGTCAGCGATTGCTCGCAATGCACAATCTCACCAGCGGGACCGTTATACACAATATCGCCGCCGTGCACACCGGCACCGGGACCAATGTCCACTATCCAATCCGCCGCACGCATGGTATCTTCATCATGTTCCACCACAATCAACGTATTGCCAAGGTCACGCAAACGGCGCAAGGTATCTAATAATTTATCGTTATCGCGCTGATCTATCCGGATACTGAGCTCGTCCAAAATATACAAAACTCCCATCAAATAAGACCCGATTTGGGTCGCCAAACGAATACGCTGGCTTTCACCACCCGACAGCGTGCCCGCACGACGGGAAAGTGTCAAATATTCCAGACCCACACTTTGCAAAAAGGAAAGCCGTTCTCGAATTTCCTTAAGCACTCTGCCCGCAATCAACTGTTCGCGTTTGGATAATTGCAAATTCTCAATAAAAATCAGCGCTTCTGCCACAGACATATCGGTGAATGAAACAATGTTTATGTCCCCCACCGTCACCGAAAGCGACTCGGGTTTCAAGCGTTTTCCACCACAGTCGGGGCACGGCACTTCGCGCATATACTGTTCCAGTTCCCGTTTACTCCACTCGCTGGATGTCTGTTCATAACGCCGCTGTAAATTAGGGATAACACCTTCAAAATGCGCCATATATTCGCCGTGGCCGTATTCACCAAAGCGTGTCACCTTAAAACGTTCTTTGTGGTTGCCGTACAAAATCATCTGCACGATATCGGCGGGCAAATCCTTTACGGGTGTATCCAATGAAAAGTCATACCGATTGGCAAGACCTTCAAAATACATCATTGCAATACTGCCGTCTTTCACCGACCAACCGCTCGCGTGAATAGCGCCATCCTTAATAGACACCCGCTTATCAGGGATAATCAAATCGGGGTCAATGGAATACTGCATCCCTAAGCCTGTACAGATCGGACAAGCGCCGAACGGATTGTTAAACGAGAACATACGCGGTGTCAGTTCCTCTATGCTCACACCGTGCTCGGGGCAAGCATAATTAAGAGAAAATTTCAGTTCTTCTCCTCCGATAACGTCCACTGTGAGTAATCCACCCGCAAGCATAGTAGCGGTCTCCACCGAATCTGCCAAACGCGCGCGTATATCCGCCCGCACAACCAAACGGTCTACTACGATTTCAATGGTGTGTTTTTTATTCTTATCTAACGGTATCTCATCAGCAAGTTCCACAAGCTCGCCATCCACGCGAGCACGCACAAAACCCGATTTTTTCGCACTTTCAAGCTCTTTTACGTGTTCACCTTTTCTGCCGCGCACCAACGGTGCCAACAATTGCAATTTTGTACCCTCAGGCAATTCTAAAATACGGTCGACAATCTCATCCACCGTCTGTTGACGAATTTCCGCGCCGCATACAGGGCAGTGCGGCACGCCGATACGGGCATACAGCAAGCGTAAATAATCATATATCTCCGTGACCGTTCCCACAGTTGAGCGGGGGTTTTTCGAGGTGGTTTTCTGGTCGATAGAAATGGCGGGCGACAAACCGTCAATGGAATCCACGTCAGGTTTCTCCATCATACCGAGAAATTGCCGTGCATACGAAGATAAACTCTCCATATACCGTCTTTGCCCCTCGGCATACAACGTATCAAACGCCAAAGACGACTTACCGGAACCGGAAAGCCCTGTAAAGACAATTAACTTGTCACGTGGAATACGCAAATTGATATTTTTTAAATTATGCTCTCTGGCGCCCTTGATGCGAATATCAGCGTTTGCCATCTTTGTTCTCCTTTTATTTTCCGTTTTCCAGTTGCGCAATGCGGTCGCGCAGATATGCGGCATGCTCGAATTCCAACA